>JABHNP010000012.1 GCA_018694455.1 Planctomycetaceae bacterium
AAATAACGAGGATCATTCATACAGAGCACTCGCTGGAACAGCAATTGCTGCCGCCACGCTCGCTTTTCTCTCGCCGCTTGCTTTTATTGACTGGTGGCTTCTGGTCATACCAGCGGTTGGGTTTTGCCTAGGTTTAGTTGCCCTAAGAGACATTTTCAAACGTCCCGATATTCTGACCGGCTCACGCCTCTCGAAGATAGCAACTTCTTTTTCTTTGGTCTGTTTTATCGGAGGATTTGCTTATTTGACGTGGGTGTATGCCACGGAACTTCCTGAAGGATTCGAGAGAATCCATTTTGGATTATTGGAACCCGCTGCGGGTTTACCGGCAACGTCAATACCGGACTCGGCTCGCGCTCTTGATGGGCATAAGGTGCTCCTCAAAGGCTATATGTATCCTGGGAAAAAACAATTCGGCATTCGTCAATTTTTACTTGTACGAGATCAAGGAGACTGTTGCTTTGGAGGTAATCCAAAAATTACGGATCGTGTTTTTGTTCATCTTCGAGATGAAAAAGGTATTTCTTTTAGCCCTCGTCAGAAAAAAATTGCTGGCACATTCATCGTCCGTCCAACAGCCGGTCAAGATGGTATTGAGGGTGGCATCTTATATCACCTTGAAGAAGCATTTCCTCGCTAGCTGTTTTATTACTTTCTTTGGTATCTCACTGCTTTTGGGTTGCGATCAAGAGAAGCGAGAATCGCTCTCTTTTGAAAAAAATGGTCACCAAAAGAGTCCGTCAATCGACGCACAGCGATCATGGAAGGTAGATCAAAAGGGTATTCGTGAGATATCTTTCGATGACATCGTCTTTGAAATGAATGACGACACAGCCTTTTCACAAGCTTTGCTACCAGAAGATGTCGTCTCACTCAAGGGACAGCGGATTCGGATTCGTGGTTATATTCTTCCAAGTTTTCAACAAACTGGTCTCACCCAATTCGTATTGGTCCGTGATAATATGGAATGCTGCTTTGGACCCGGAGCAGCGTTGTATGATTGTATTGTTGTAAAAATGGCTCCGGGCCAAACCGCGGATTTTTCTATTCGTCCTGTAGCCGTTACCGGCATCTTTGGGATTAGGGAGCTCAAAGGCCCAGACGGCAACCATTTAGCTGTATATGCACTCACTGGAGATGCCGTGCAATGAGCAACCTAAAAAACATCATATCCGTAATGATGTGGGTGCTTCCTCAAATTGTGCTTTGGATAACGTCCTGTTGTATTTTCTTTCTTTTTTCCACTTCCTCAACGATCTTTGCTTGTCCATTTTGTGGACCTGTTAAGACACCAATTTCGCATAGCATTATGCGATCGAGTGAGGCTGCTGTTGGTGAATCAATGATGCAGGCACAGGCTGACGTACAGGGGCAACGACATCAATCTTTTTCACTTCTTTCAAAAATTATTCCTACGTCTACAGGCAGAACGTTGATGCTTTTAGATTCTTCTGTAGATGTCAAAGCTTCGGTTGAGACTTCATTTTCTGGAACTGCTTTGCTTTTTGATCTTCCAGCTGAAGGATGGGCCGCTATTCCTGCTGACGAAATGCTCATTGGCTATGTCCTCCAAGCACCACCAGTGAAGCGAAATTTCTTAAGCGATACAAATCGATTGGAGTGGTTTGCGAAATGGCTCGAACACTCCAATTCTATTATTTCAAATGATGCTTATGCCGAGTACGCACTCGCCCCATTTCAAGAAGTTCAGAACTCAGCCCGTGCCTTCGATCCGAAGTTGGTCATTGATCGTCTAACCGATCCAGCGCTTCCTCCACAACGACGAGGCTTTTACGCACTTTTGGCTGGTATACTATCTCACACATCATCGAAACAATCACAAAAAACTTGTATCAACGCACTTACTAAAGCTCTAGAGAATCAACCATCGAGTGATTTCCAGATCGGACTTGATGGAATTATAGCGGGCCTTTTTATTGCTCTTGGAGAGAAGACGCTACCGCTCTTGGAGCGTCAGAAATTATTTCAAAGTGATGCCAGCCCGATCAATCAGCGACATCTTCTTCAAGCATTACGATTTTGCTGGGAATACCCATCTGATACTATCGCTCGTAAAAAAGTCGTTTCAATAACCCGCGAACTACTCACTATACCGCACCTCTCGCGTGAAGTCATTGTTGACTTATCTCGCTATCAAGATTGGGAATCCTTTGACAGCATCGCCAAAACCTGGGATACGCTTGGTACAGAAAACCCTTTTATTCGTCCAACTATTATTGGGTATCTCTTGGCGTGCCCACTCGAAAAAAGTTCTGTAAAACTTACAGAACTCCGAAATAAAAATATAAAAACATTTGAGGAGGCTCAGCAAGCTGCCCTCATGCCGTTTCCAGCTGCAGCGCCCTAATTTTGGTGAGAACTGTATAAGGATTCGATACTATGCACGTTGTTTGAAATAGATATCGTGCATAACAACTTTTCACAGCTATTGTAGCTGTGTCTCAGCAGCAGAGTCCGGAGTCTCAAGTGCAGCTGCTGCGGGAGTGACGGGCTCTTGCCAACCGGTCGTAAAAACATTCGCTGCCTGTTGTTGTAATTGCTTTGTATCTTCTACATGTGACACCGTATCAATCGCTGAATTTTTTGTCACCTGAGATGAATTCGATAGATTCATTTGCTCCCCTGGGAAGCCAGGTGCCGCCGCTGGAAATGATGATGTGGTATTCGGCATGGGAGTCGGAAGTTCTTCAGCATCGAAATCTGGCAAGGCTGCGGGCAATTCACGAGTCGCTGGATCACGTGGAGGCATCTGCTGAGCATCGGCTGCGGCCCCAATAGCATCGAATCTCTGTGTTATAGGACCTCGGCTAAATACTCCCGGGCGTGAATGACCGTAGTCCAAATAAAGACTGGCGTCTCGCTGACGTGCTCTTCTATGGGCGTCAAAGTATGCTTTTCCTGGCCATGGTCCTTCCGAAAGAAAGACACCGTTATATTCAAGCAGTGATCCCTTCCGAAAATGGAACTGTGCGATGGAACGATTATAATCAACAAGCGACCGGAAATAGGCACTTTCCGCTTGGGCTCTTCTTCGTTGGGCGTCTAGTAATTGGTCAAATGTAGTTGTGCCAGCGTCATATGCAGCCTGTACTGCTTCAACCTGTCGCTCTGCTGCTACGCGTCGGTTGAAATTTGTCTGAGCTAGAGCAAAGTTCGTGTCTATGTTTCGTATCGCTTCGACTAGTGCATGTGAAACTTCAAGCTCTTCATCCTGCAATTGAGCACGAGTCTTAGCCAGCTGAAGTTGATGATGCCGTACCGTTGCCAGCTCTCTACGAAAACCAAGTGGCATCAAAAACTGTGCGCCAGCTTGCCATTCTTGAAACTCTCCGTGAAGAAGCGTGGCATATGCATTTGTTCCTTCAAGAGGATCTGCACCATTTGCACCATATGAATTATTACCACCGAGTAAATCATTACCCATACCCAAGAATCGCCATCTCCCAACGAGATCAAGTCGAGGCAGAATAAGATTTTTTGCGGCAGTCAGTTCGAGTTCTCTTTGTTTAATCCGCCACTTCTGTCGACGGAGTTCGGCTGAACGAGACAGTGCTTCTACGAGTGATTGCTGCCAATCAAACGTCACACGAGCTGTTGTTGGCTCATCAGCAGGTCGTATCAGCCGACCATCTGAGGACGAGATGCCCATCATGTATCGGAGCCTATTTTCAGCACTGAACACAGAATTGAGTGCCTGTTCGACTTCGCTGCGGAAAAAGAAATATTGCTCTCGTGCCTGAGCTTCTTTGTCTGCTTCACCCCCTCGGGACTGTTCAACATAGAGTGCATGCACCCGACGCCATGCCTCAAGAGCACTATCACGCCC
The DNA here is from genome assembly GCA_018694455.1 of Planctomycetaceae bacterium. Lineage (GTDB taxonomy): Bacteria > Planctomycetota > Planctomycetia > Pirellulales > UBA1268 > UBA1268. The sequence goes on from JABHNP010000012.1 coordinate 3,848, forward strand.
AATTTTGCGAGCTTCTAGATCACGGAAGGCAAAGTACAGTTCCCAGTACGCCTGTTCTGTGTCACTAATGAGATTCCGGACACCAATTTCAAAATC
>JABHNP010000341.1 GCA_018694455.1 Planctomycetaceae bacterium
CCGGACGTTACAGCGGCCATCCAATCCATACTGTTTCCATCGGGCAAACCAGGCTCGCAAAAAGCGAGACTATTCCGCTGACATAACGACCAAGAAATACACACACGATGTTCTTCGTGCATCAAGTCCCGAAGAGAATTATCATTGAGCCACATCCGCCCAAGAAGTAATGGCTCTGCTACAAGATAAACCAGCTCGCCAGAGTCGATATTTGAGGGCTTTTGAAACCGCCGAACCCACACAAAGGACTCGTCCTTCAGAACATATCGCTCCCACACCCGACTCAGACTAATCGTGTGCATACTCATCCCTGACTTCTTTCTCTGGAATTACGACTGCCCGCCCCCCTATACGACCAGATCTCATTTCAACCGCCCATTCACCTATTTCCCGCAAACCAATGTGACGAACCGGAAACACACTGTTCATAAGCGGCCACAGGACACCTAACTTTGCCCAAAGATCTTGCCGTTTTTCGCGTGAAGGAAGCCCTGCTGCATCAATACCAGCTAACGTTATGCCACGCAAAATAAAAGGATAAACGGTTGTTGGAAGTGCGACACCACCAGCATTTCCTATACTTGCAACCGCTCCCCCTGCCGCAACCACTCGAAGAATATTAGCAAGTAGTTCTCCACCCACTGTATCTATAACGCCAAGATATCGAGCACTCGATAACGGCTTTTTATCACTAGGAAGAGCCTCTTCAGGAGATTGCACAGTTGATGCACCAAGTGACAATAAAGTGTCCGAGAGCGACTTTTTTTTGCGGGTGCAGGCTATCACCTGAAACCCAGCCAATGCAGTCGCTGCCACCGCGAGCATGCCCACACCACCACTGGCGCCTGTGATGAGCCAGGGAAGGTTCCGATTACCCTGCAGCCGTGCCTGGTAATTCCAATCGATCACTGCCTGAAGCCGCTCAACGGCAAGTAATGCACTAAGGCCTGCGGTCCCCATGGCCATGGCAGCAATCGCAGAGAGATTCGGCGGCCGTTTTATAATTGCCGCCGGTGGGGCCCATACCTCAGTTGCAAAACCACCCGACATTGTCTCGCCAAGACCGTTCCCCGTCGCCACGACGGGCGTCCCTGCAGCATATTTACCGAATGAAGAACGAAGTCTTCCTGCAACGTCTATACCGGGTACAAGCGGCAATTTTCTCACGACACCCGGATGGGCATCGCATGCCAGCGCATCTTTATAATTAAAACCAGCCGCTTCAACATCAATGCAAACAAACTGACTGCTCGGACTGTTGGGCAGGGGACCCACAGCCGCCTGTAGCTCGCCATCTGGCCCACGTTTCACGACCCAGCCGCGGGGCTCGGCACCCATTTTCGTATTTCCCATGACAAATCTATTCTTTCTTCTTTGTGCACCACTCATGATACAGCCACGCCAAGAACACAAAAGTTCTAAAGCGCTCCCGAAACAAAATATGTATTCCTGCTATACTAAAAATGTCATACGAAATACGTGGAAAGGACAAAGTAGCGAGTGCTGCTTCACCCGCCTCACGAACTAACACCCCCTGTTCCCCAAAAGGAGAAAACAATGGGAAATGCCATGGAGTTTACCGAAGCCAATTTTCAGCAAGATGTCCTTGATTCAGATGTGCCGGTATTGGTTGACTTTTGGGCTCCTTGGTGCGGACCGTGCCGAATGATTGGACCCGTTATCGAAGAACTTGCTTCAGAAAACACTGGCACATTCCGTGTTGGGAAGGTGAATGTCGACGATAATGGCAGTCTTGCTATGAACTACAACGTATCTAGCATCCCCGCAATTATGATTTTTAAGGGTGGGCAACTGGTGCAGCAGTTCATGGGAGTTCAGTCGAAGGAGAAACTCCAACAGGCGCTCGACGAGGCAAAGTCGGCATAGCTTTTGCGAGGCGATTACTTGGCCTCGAACGGGTATCGATGGTGCCACGGCCTCGGTGAGGCCCAAGAGTTCCCACTTTCTCGACAAGTCCGTCATCGACGAAGCCTGCGAGATCAGCGTGAAATCCTGGTTGCCGTAACTTTTCAACGGCCTTTGCTTCGATCTGTCGAACTCGTTCTCGTGTTACGCCAAAAATCGTGCCAACCTCTTCCAAGGTGTAGCTGTATCCATCGGCAAGCCCAAACCGAAGTCGAAGAATTTCCCGTTCGCGATAAGAAAGCTCATCGAGAACCTTTCCTAAAGAAGCTTGCAAAGCATGCTGGTTCATGCCCCGTAAAGGATCTTCTTCATGACTGTCACGCACAAAGTCACCAGCGGCATTTTCCTCACTCTCACCTAACGGCTGGTCAAGTGAAACAAGGCGATGGGCCATCCGCTCAATGCAACAGACATCTTCAAGGGGCATGCCGGAACATTCCGCCAGTTCTTCAACACTTGGCTGGCGACCATTTTCTTGGAGGAAATCTCGCGAAAGGTTCCGCAATCTGCCCATCGCATCAACCATATGTACCGGCATTCGAATGGTGCGACTTTGGTCGGCAATTGCTCTTGTTATGGCCTGACGAATCCACCATGTCGCATATGTTGAAAATTTGAACCCTCGGGCGTGTTCAAACTTGTCAACTGCTCGCATGAGTCCTGCATTTCCTTCCTGAATGAGATCAAGGAAAGCGAGTCCCCTATTTCGATACCTCTTCGCAATTGAAATGACGAGTCTCAGATTTCCAGCTGCCAGTTGCCGTTTTGCGGCATCATATTTCTCTTCGTACAACCCTAACCTGCTGAGCCGTCGCTTAAGCGTTCGACGTGTCTCGCCTAATCCAACAAAAATTTTCCTCCGTTCCTGAACACCTACCCCATTCACTCGATCTGCAAAGTCCCGAAGCTGCTTTAGCATTGGATCGAGCCTCTGAATCCGTAAACGCATTTCTTCAACAAGCCGTACTGCTTTGCATCGCTGCCGCACTAAATGTTTCCACGTCTCACGACGGACCGATAAACGACATGTGGTTGAGGTTGCTTGCCGGAAGAGCTTCTGATTTTCAGAAATAATCCTCCGCAGCGTTTTCAGATTCGGTCCCAAACGCTTAAGAAGACGTTGCTTTTCATCTGTGTTCGTTACGGAGACCTCGAGCGTACGATCGAGCCTAACCGTGCCAGCCTTTACTCGCTCAAGTAGTTTCACTGCCGCCCGAAGTACAAAATCATTGCCCAACAATTCATGACGATAACGTCTTCTCCACAATTCAATGCGTTGTGCACTCTCAATTTCTCCATCACGATCCAGAAGGGGAATTCCTCCCATCTGAAGAAGATAGAGGCG
>JABHNP010000011.1 GCA_018694455.1 Planctomycetaceae bacterium
AGGTGCCGGTACTTGAGGGGCGCTCACAGTCTGAGCAGGCGTAGCGTTTGTTTGAGGATTTTTTTGGAGAGGCTGTGCTGCTAACGTACCACCTGACTCAGGAGGGATTACAATGGTCATAGCATTTGGCTGAGGATTGCTTGCATCAACTGCAATCGTTGCCCAGTTGCCTGGCGGTGGTGGAGGCGTTGCTTGAGCTAACGCAGGTTGTGGTGGTGCAGTTGTGCTGAGTTCTGGAGGTGTTTTGGCTTTTTCAGTAGGTAAAGGAATACTTGGCTGCCAAGAAGAGGGTGGCGTGGGAACGGGTTTTTGAGTTATTGGTGACGAAGGTGTAATCGGTGGAGCTGAGGCCCATTGGGAAGGAAATGTACTTGTTGGGGGTGTGATTGGTTTGCCAGCAAGGACTGGAGCAGTGGGCGGAAATCGAAAGGGCTGCGGCCGATACCTTGTGACTCGCGGTACCGGAACAACAGCCCCAGGTCCTGAAACTGTCTGAACGGTAAACCACCAAGGACGACGTACAGCTGGAATAGGGGGAATGTATCCGGGAGCCTGCATGCGATTCACCGGTACGTGCGTGACTCCCGGAGCAACAAACACTTGTTGGGCGATACCATTTACGCTGACAAGCCAGCATCCGACAAAAGTACACCAGGTACTAAACCTACTGATGGCCGTGAAGGCAGAGTTATGCGTAAAAGCATGAAGCATCATGATGTTCTAAATGTCTCTGACAAAAAAGTTATGGACTCGTACGTCGACTTTATACTTCCTATATTTATTTCGGCTCTAGAGGGCCAATTCAGCCGTAAAATTCTTTGAATCTTGCCTCTTTTTCCAGAAGTAGCCTGCCGTCCTGCTTTGTCAGTATTCCCATGTATCCTGTTTTGAGTCTGCTCGTGCCCGCTGCAATATTCTAAAACAAGTTTTGATGAGAAGACTATTCGTATGATTCAAAAGACTTTGAAATCTCGGAAGGCACGGCTACAACCGCTCTGTCGATGGCTACGATATGAAATTTTTCTAGTGATTCTTTTCATGGTGTTTTGTGTGATTCCTGGGTTCGCCAGTGAACAAGAAATAGCTCCAAGGAAATCGTATGCCGTCGTGACGGAGCATGATTGGCAGCGACTTCTTCACCGAGCACACTTAGCAGGTCTACGAATCTTCGAAAGCGATCATCTGGTTTTGATTACAGATCGCACTTCTCGTGCCGGTGATGCTTTAGAGGATTTGCCAGTAATTTTCGACGAAGCTGTCAGGATCTGGGCGAGCCACTACAGGATTCCGCCGTCGGCTGTTCGGAAATGGAAAGTTTGTGGCTGTTTGGTGGTTGATCGAGAACGATTTCGAAAAGCCGGTCTACTGCCAGATACAATTCCAGACTTTACGAACGGTTATTGTGATCACTACAGATTCTGGTTGACTGAGCAGTCTAATCCGGCTTATCAACGACACCTTTTATTGCATGAAGGTGTTCATGCATTTACAGCGACTCTCCTGAACCTGAACACACCCACTTGGTACACCGAGGGTATAGCAGAATGGTTGGCAACGCATCGTTTGGCCAAGGGGCCTCCCCAGTTCCAGCACACGCCGATTCCAGTTACGCCAGAGGATGTTGAGCAGCTTGGTCGGATAGAGATGATCAGACGGCTGCGGCAGTCGACCAAGGCCCCCAGCCTCGATGAGGTGTTTGCACTCAATCCTACGCTCCATGGTACGGTCAGTTCCTATGCCTCGGCTTGGGCGGTGGTAGCCTTTTTGGCGAGGCACCCCCGGTATCAAGAGGCCTTTGCTCTCACCGAACAGCAGCCGCTTGATATTGGCTTCACTCGCCGATTGAACGGACAGCCTGGCTGGAATAGTGCCGCTGCCAGCCGTGATTTTGATGCTTTTACTGCAGATCTCGACTATGGCTTTGATTGCAGTCGCATGACAATCAACTGGTCATCGGGTCGCCGGCTACCAGTCACTGGGGCGACAAGCACGGTGACTGCTACGCACGGATGGCAGAACAGTGGCTGGCAGCTAGAGGCGGGTGGGCAGTATCAACTGCGAGCATCGGGCCACTGCCGGGTTGGCCAGCTACAGCGATCAGATGGTCTGCTTGATCTGGAGAGCACTGCAGGGGGTATTTCAATCGACTGGTATCGCGGTCTGCCACTGGGGCGTCTACTTATCGCCCAGTGGGATGAAAAACCAGATGTAGGTGGTCGTCCTAAGTTCAAGATTCTTGCTGAAGGGGGAGAGACGACCTTCACGGCGATCAGTAATAGCCCAATGTTTTTGAAGATCAATAATCGGCCGGTCAATCTCTCACTAAGTGACGGTGAGCTTACTGTGAATATTGGCAGAAAAGGCGATGCATTTCCAAGCCGATGAGGCTTGATTGCCTTTATGAGACGAGTTCAAACGTAAACTCGTTTCGGGCCGTTCGCAGACACAGTGACAGTGAGCGTGTTCCCGGTGTTGTAGTGGGTTGATAAAATTTCAGCCGGGACCTGACTAGTTTCAATCACCTCTGGCATGGTGGGCGGAAGAAAATCTCTCTGGATGGCTGCGATTGAAATCAGTGGTAGTAGAAAGTAATGGTCTTTCTCAGGTTTCCAGTGGCCGGGTCATTTCGACCGGCACTACCCACTCGTCGTACTGGTCAGCGGTGAGGAGGCCGAGGGAGACGGCTGCTTCTTTCAAGCTTGAGCCATCGGCGTGGGCCTTCTTGGCAATCTTTGCAGCGTTCTCATAACCTATGTGGGTGTTTAAGGCTGTAACTAACATTAGTGAGTCATCAAGGTGATGCTGGATACGCGCCAGATTGGGCGAGATACCCGTTGCACAGTGCAACCGCATTGAATCACAGCCGTCGGCAATCAGATCAGCACTCTCTAACACGTTGTGAATCATCACTGGCTTGTAGACATTGAGCTGAAAGTTTCCTTGGCTGCCGGCGAAGGCAACCGTGGCATCATTACCGAAGACCTGTGCGCAGACCATGGTCAGAGCTTCGCACTGTGTGGGGTTCACCTTGCCCGGCATGATTGAACTACCCGGTTCGTTTTCTGGAATCGTAATTTCTCCGATGCCACACCGCGGCCCACTGGCCAGCCAGCGGACGTCATTGGCAATCTTAAGGAGGGCCATTGCCAGCCCCCGCTCCGCAGCACTCACTTCCACCAATGCATCGTGGGCTGCCAGAGCAGCAAACTTATTGGCCGCAGAGACGAAAGGGTGCCCCGTTTCCTTAGCAATGAAGACTGCGGCCATTTCGCCGAACTTTTGATGGGCGTTTAGGCCAGTACCAACGGCGGTGCCACCGATGGCTAGTTCATAGAGTCCGGGGAGGGCTCGTTCGAGTCCTGCTAACCGATCGTCGAGTTGGGACCGCCAGCTCGAGATTTCCTGTCCGAGAGTGATTGGGGTGGCGTCTTGCAAGTGAGTCCGACCAATCTTTACGACGTTGGCATACTGCTTCTCAAGTTCGGCAAACGTGTCTCGTAATTGCCGGACGGCTGGCAGGAGCCGGTCATGAATGACCTCGACGGCAGCAATGTGCATGGCCGTGGGAAAAGTGTCGTTCGATGACTGGCCACGATTGACGTCATCGTTAGGGTGTACAGGTAGTTTTGAGCCCATCTCGCCACCAGCCAGTTCAATGGCCCGGTTTGAGATTACCTCGTTGGCATTCATATTTGATTGCGTGCCACTGCCAGTCTGAAAGACCACCAGTGGGAAGTGGTCGTCAAGAGTCCCCGCGATTACCTCATCAGCCGCTCGAGTAATCAATTCCACCTTGTCCGCTGGAAGCTGTCCCAGTTCGCCGTTGGCTAGAGCTGCTGATTTTTTCAGAATGCCGAGTGCTTGTTTGACTGCTCGTCCCCACTGGAAGCGATCAATACCGATTTTGAAATTATCACGTGAGCGTTCAGTTTGAGCTCCCCAGTAACAATTCGCTGGTACCTCGACTTGCCCCATGCTGTCAGATTCTATTCGGAATGACTCGTGCGATGTCGACACAGTAAAGACCTTTCAGGCAAAGCAATTTGGGATAGGACTTCTCAAATTGTTAGAGGAGCGGCCCTTGTTTGCAACCCGTGGGCGTAGCGTCTCCAAAAGGAACGGTCATGTGCCTAAATCTTAGCGGATGACGGAAGACTTTTCGTCTATCATCTCGGCTGTTTGAATTTCTGGAGGACCACCAAGGGCAACAGCAATCCAGCCATCCCAACTCACTGCTTGTAAGGCCGTCATGTTTTGGAGTCGAGGGTGATTAGAAATTCTTTTTGGCACTATGGGTAGCGGCCGTTCTTTCGGAAATATTTTCCCGAAAATTGTTCTTAATGCAAATTCAATCCGTCCTCTATGTCCTGGTCCACTAATGCGAATAGGCCCTTCTCGCTGAAGAACCACAGTGTTGCCGATACCGATTGGCTTGTACGTAACACTCCCAATAACGTCGTACCAGTTTCGCCGCCCGCTCTCGAGGGAGTCTATAGAGACCCTCACTTCGACAAGTCCTTCGTCGAAATCGACTCGGAGTGGTTCGATTTCTTCAAATGTTACGGCAACACCTTCTGGAAGATCTTCGGGGATTTCTGGCTCTAATCCTAATTGTTGTTGCACTCGGATAAATAAGTTTTCAAGTGAAAGGCGTTCGCCATTAATGCCGAGTCGATCAAATGCATTGTTGATGGTCGATTCATGAACCTCGTAACCGAAAAGTGTCCCGTTTGGCTCACGGGGTCTGGGAGTATGGGCAGCGAGTTGGGTGTCTGCATTGAGGCGTAGCCGAAGTGTAGCCCTGTCTTCCGTCGTCTCCATAAAAGGAGTTGGCTCAAGCCCTAGGCGTATTAAAGGCTGCCAAAAGGATTTCTCAATTTGATTTGATAGTGCTGTAAACTTTTCCTCTGATTCCCGGTCAGTCTCACGACACGATTGCCAAATAATTTTTTGGGCAACCTCACGATTCGCTTCTGGCAAACTGTCTGCGTGTTGGTTTCGAGCAAGAGTTCTTAGCAGTGATCCCATCAGTGGTACAGAATCAAAGCTAGTCGAAACGTTCATTAAGCGGGCGCGATTGGAGGCTGACGCTACTGATCGACCCACAACTAGCCCATCACAGTTGAGCTTCATTGGCTTTTTGACAGTAAACTGACCGGACCCTCGTGATGTGAGTGCTATTGGTCCAGTTTCTGTTATCGCATAGGTCGAAACTTGTCCTTCTACAGTTAAATCAAAGCAGATTTCATCAGCATCTGGAGTAAGATCAATGGAAGTTGTTTGCTTTACTTCTCTTCGACCCCGAACTGGCTTACCAAGAATGATTTCGCGTACTGATTCGGTGCGACTTGGCGACTCTGGCATGAGTTGTGTAAGAAATTCTTCACGAATAGCAATTCGAACATTCGGCGCGGCATAGTAGTGAATAATTGCTTGCCTTAGTGGTTGGGAATGTGATGGCCTTGATGCTTCTGTTGTTGCGAGGGCTTGTTGAACAGCGA
>JABHNP010000009.1 GCA_018694455.1 Planctomycetaceae bacterium
ACATCTTTGTCAGGCTCGACACTGGTCACCTCCGTGAACAATCTTGCTCGTTACTAGCTATCTGTCGTGCGCGAAACACGAATGTTTATCTCATCGGTATTTCTTGCCCAAATGTTTGAACCCAAATAGCTGGCGCAATCAGATTCACTGCTATCTGGAAAAAAAGCAGCAGGCTGGGGGGTATAGGCTGGAGGAGGGGGGCAGGGGATGATATCTGAGAAGAAAAAGACAAAAAAACTTGATTCAATCTATTTTTAACTGGGTTCAGGCTGCAATACTCACAACACGTTGTTGGTTAAAGGTGTTGACTGCATGCCTTGATCATTCTTTTGTTATCCAAAAACACATTCTCGGATTCTTAATTCACCAGACACTGCAGTAATTCAAATACTCAAGAACATCAACTGTGCATTACCAAAAACACCGTTTTCTATTTTTCTCTGGCAAAGCACTCGCAGGTCGCTGCTCATCAACCGTGCGTCGCTTATCAACTGCGCTCTGCTTTTCAACTGCGTTCTGCTTGTCGACAACTCTCATCGCAGCCGAAGATACAGGTGGCCTCTGGGTTTCAACATCGCAAATCGAGCCTGGGCTTCAAATGCTACTTGTTGTTGACCCAGAAACAAAAGTCCTTGCCGTCTATCATGTAGAGTCATCAAATGGCAAAGTCTCTCTCCGAAGCACCCGAGCACTGGGATACGACCTTCAAATTGAAGACTTCAATGCCACAGAGCCAAAACCATCGTCTATAAAAAAAATGCTCCGGGTTGATTCAGTTCCAAAACCCCAAATCAACAAAATTGAAATAATTCCGCCATCGCCCATTGAAACCCGGCAAATCCAACCAAGTCCGTAGAGTTTCGTCTTCTAATTCAGTCCTGAGTCATGATTTCAACTGCTTCATGTCATGATTGACCCAGCTCCACAAGACCTCGCTGGTTATAACGACCGCGACGTCTGGATCGAGGCGGTCCGACTGCGTAGACTTTCTTAGGGGGGATGGACGAGATCGCTAATAGGGCGATATTGGGTTTTGTACCGCAACGAAGGCAGGCTGATTTATGGCTGGTGGTTTTTTGAACATCGCTGAGGCAGCTGCACATCTCAACATTTCAGAAGATGCAATAAAACAACTTGTTGACCAACGGAAACTTTTTCCCCTCCGTGATACGTCCGGCCTTAAGTTCAAACCTGACGAACTCGACCGATACGCTCAAGACCAAAACGATGCTGCTGATACGCAAGACGACTTGCCAGAAACCGCCGGCAGTGATGTCTCACTCGATGGACTCGAACTCGATTTATCAGCCGATGAGTCTGGGACTCAGAACAAGGACGTCCTCAACGGTCCCTCGAAAGAACCTTCAGCACCTGGCATAAAGCAAGAATCTGAAATCGGCCTCGCAGAACTTGATTCGGACCTTTTGCTCGCAGACAGTGAGAGTCTCAGTGACGGTTCAGCAATCGGTGCGACGGGTATTCTACCCTTGAAGGAGGCCGCAGGATCATCACTCATGGGTGGCATCATGGATGAAGATGATTTTGATGTTCCAGCCACGCTTCTTGGAGCCGGTGAAGGGCTGTCTGCTGCCGATGCTGAAGAAATAGCCTCTCAACAACAGGACATCACAAACGCACAAAGTATTGTTCTTGGGGACGAAGTCGATCTCAGTGGAATTGATATTGATCTCAGCGATGCCTCTAAAAACCAAGACATCGCAAACGCACAAAGTATTGTTCTTGGCGATGGCATTGATCTCAGCGGAGCTGATATCGATCTAAGCGATGCCTCCAAATCTGGAGCAGCTGACGCGCCAAAAAGCCTACTTCTCGGTGATTCTCTAGCTGGTGATCTTGATATTGAGGATATCGTGGCGGCAAGTGACATCCTAGTTCCATCGGATAGCTTAGAGACAGACGCGTCCGGTAGCTTTATTATCAAGGATAGCGATGCCAAACAAAGCAATGAATTTAGTGGCATCATTGACTCAGACCCAACAGTAGAAGGCTCTAACATTGGTAGTTCTCTTTCAGGAGAAAGCGGCGTCTACATGGAAGGGGGCCTTTCACTTGAGGGCGGTGAGGTCAAGGCTTGGGATGTCGACTTGGGAGAATTCCTCAATGATGTTGAGGAAGATCCTGATGCAGCAACTATGCTCGGAACTGCTAATGACTTTGATCTTGATGCAGAAGGATCGTCCGCTGAAGATCCAAGTCAATCAGCTGATCTAGCTTCTTCACAAGCTGGCGATTCAATGTTTGACAAATCAGCCGGACCAGGGGACTCGAGCTTTTTTGGCGAGGAGGTCGATCAGGGCGCAAACGCGCTTACAGCAGGATCTGAGATGCTTTCTAGCTCTCAATTTATGGGAGCGATTGACGATACTCAATTTAATAGCTGGCAGGTCACAGGTTTGATCTGTTGTGCATTCCTTTTACTGCTTGGCGGCCTACTGACTTTCGATCTCGTCCGTACCATTGGAAGTGCTGCCGACACGTCACTATCGAATCCCCTTGTTGGTGGTCTTTCACAGCTTTTCGGATGGCGGCAGTAGTACCAACGATTTTATGAATGAACTAGAGCATACTGTGCCAACCAGTAGGAGAAAATTGCTCTACTGTCATTGTATTATCGAAAACGGTAATTGAGATTGCCCCACGGTTTTTAGGTGAGCCACCCGACGTGCGTAACACTGCCCTCACGCCATCCCAGCCTTTATAAAATGCTTGTGAGACGAAGGGCCAATCCCGACCTCCAGAACCACTTACAACAATCACAAACGGGTGAACTTTTGCAACAATCTCTTGCGGCAGTCCCGTTCGGCTACCGTGGTGAGGTGCAATCAGTACGTCGCAACGCGGTAGCCCCATAGCCATAAGTCTACGCAGAGCAACGCCTTCAATATCGCCAGTAAACAACACACGTTTTGAGTCAAAGTCGATGTCAAGCACGATACTATTCTCGTTATCAGAATGTATTGCTGTGTCGATCGTGCATTGCGGATGTAAGACACGGGCAGTACATGACAAGCCAACTGGGATAACATCACCCCTCAACACTGTACGAATGGGCACTCCCAACTCAACGAATAACTCGTGAACCCTTCTTGCTGAGCGAGAACTACTGCGTAAAAAATGTGGTGAAACAATTACTTGCTCTACCCGAAATTCTTTCAGTATGCCCGGCACCGCATTGAAATGATCCGTATCGGCGTGCGATAAAACGAGACTTTGTATTGTGTGAATACCCTCACTATTAAGTACCGCTCGTAGCGACCGAAGGGCTGCTCCTGAAGCGCCAATTCTTCCGGCATCATAAACGAGGCA
>JABHNP010000367.1 GCA_018694455.1 Planctomycetaceae bacterium
AAAAATGCATGGCTTGGGAAATGACTATGTGTACATTGATCGATTCACCGAGTCGGCTTTATTCGATCCGGTCACTCTTGCTCCATTGCTTGCCGATCGTCATCGTGGCGTAGGCGGAGACGGCCTGATACTTATCGAGCCGTCGGACAAAGCAACAGCAAAAATGCGCATGTTCAACGCAGATGGCAGTGAATCAGAGATGTGTGGAAACGGTGTGCGGTGCGTGGGGCACATCGTTGTGTCCAGAGGCTATTCAGCCGCAGGTGACGTGACGATTGAAACAGGTCGCGGTGTGCTTGGGATGACTGTATTGCCAGTGAGTTCGAGGGTAAGCCAGGTTCGTGTTGATATGGGATGTCCACTTCTCAATCCAGAGGACATACCGGTTGACACTGCTTCAATAACAGAACCTATCGTAGATTCAGCTTCTTCAGTTATTGGTAACCATTCTGAATGGTGGGACTCATCATTATTAGATTCTCGTATGACGTGTGTCTCGATGGGAAATCCTCATGCAATTTTCTACTGTGGTGATGTTGAAAAAGTGCCACTGGAAATGATTGGGCCGCTCATTGAAAACCACAAATTTTTTCCTCATAGAATCAATGTCCATTTTGTACAATGTAAGTCACGCGATCGGGTAAAGATGGTGACATGGGAACGTGGGAGTGGCCCCACTCAAGCATGTGGTACAGGTGCCTCGGCGGTGTGCGTCGCAGGGAGGCTCACGGGCCGTACCAATGCAATGATCAAAGCAGAGTTGCCGGGAGGCGAATTGGAATTGTCTTGGGACATGAAAGGCTCTGTTTACATGTCTGGACCTGCAGAGGAAGTTTTTCTGGGAGTTTGGCAAGGTTTTGTTTCGTAGTTGGCTGATGCTCACGGCCGTTAACCACTTTTAATTTTGGGCTTTACATCGTGGATATCCAAGTATCTTGCACCGAGTCAATGTTCCAGTGGTAAAAAGTCGATAAAGTTTTTCATGAAAATACAATCTCATTTGGCGATAGGTAGCTGCTCTCTGTTGGCAGCAGCGGTTATCCGTCACTGGCTGGGGACAGTCCGTTGCCGAGTGGAGTATGGCGATCAACTAGTTGATCCTGTTCACCAAGATTTCCGTGGTCCAAAAATATATGTTTTTTGGCATGAAAATATTCTGCTACCACTGTACCTGCGAGGGCATTGTAATATAGCGATGCTGTTATCTCGGCATGCGGATGCGAACGTCCTTGATCGGGTCGCGCGAATGATGGGCTTCGGTGTCGTTCGTGGAAGCACCTTTCGAGGTGGTTCTACCGCACTACGCGAACTTTCCGATAGAGCCGCAACGGAAAGTCTTACGATTACTCCTGATGGTCCTCGCGGTCCGCGTCGTCGTCTTGCGATCGGGTGTGTGTTTCTTGCAAGCACACTGAAAATACCAATCGTAGCAATGGGGTTTGGGTACGATCAGCCATGGAGGTTGGGTACGTGGGATAAATTTGCAGTCCCCCGACTCGGAAGCCGTTGTCGTGCAGTCGTAAGCCGGCCAATTTATGTCCCTTCAAATCTCGACAGGGAGGGGCTTGAGGCACATCGTGTTGGCGTAGAGCGGTTATTAAATTTCCTGAGTGATGATGCTGAGGCATGGGCCCTTGAAGGAGGACGTCGGATTGGTGACCGTTTGGCCAGCCCCGAGGTTTCCCGAGTTGCGAAATGGTCGACGCGACTAGAAGGCCCTAAAGGAATTTCTCTCACCGATGAGTTTGCACGACTAAATATTTCACCCCAGACAGATTTAACGGCTCTCAAGCCAACGGGATGATTTTTGTTGTTTCGAGTGGTGCTCAGAGGAGTTTTTGGTACGGTTTTTGGCTTTGAATTTTTTTCTGTTCTAGTGATTCTATCCTCTGTCTTAATCGCAAAATCTCTTCACGCATGAGCTGTACCTCGGTTTGAAGAAGGACAGTGTTTATGGTCACAGCGTTTTCCTTTTGCCGAAGCAAGTCCGAAGGCGTTGGTTCAGGCAATTGTCGTCGAGCTGTCTGTAGTGTTGGGGCTTGAGAGGGTGGATTGTTGGCAGGCACACCGATGAGAGCTTGCTCAAGAGCTGGGTCAATACTCTGTAAGGCAACACTGGCTTGTTTTGATTGGCCGCCTGGCAAGACGTACTGGAGTGACACCTGCGTGCCGGGTGCAGTATTTTTCACAAAACGATTCAGTTCATCAGGTGTTCGTACAGGCTGATTTCCGAAAGCAATAATCACGCTTCCAGGTGGTAGGCCGGCATTAGAAGCTGGGAGGCTTTCTATAACTCCGAAGACGTATGCTCCTGTTTGGCTTGGTAGTCGGTATCTTGCTTGAGTAGCAGAATCAATCGGAAGAGTCCGGACTCCTAGTGCGGTTCTACCTCGGTTATTGTCAAGGGAAGTGCGTCCGGAAGGTTTGATTGCTGGAGGCTGCTCGAATACCGGTGCCTCTGAGAGAGTTACCTGCGAGGAGGGCGACGGTTCCGGATTTTGCGAAGAAGAAAACCGGGATGACTGGTTTATCTCAGGAGGTCGTATTGAAGCAATAGTGGGTAAGGGAGGCGTGATAGATGGTTGGTCTGGTCGAGGCTTGGCTGGTGTTGCAAAAATACGATTCTGGCTTGGTGGTTGAGTGAATCGAGAAGTATTTTCTGAGGGAAACGATTCTTGTTTATCCGCTAGCTGGGGCATCGGAACAGAAGCGGGTGTGCGACTTTCGGGAGGCCGGGTGCGAGCAGTCATAGTGACTTCATTGACACCCTCGGTTCGTCCGATGAGAGCCCGGACTTGTTTGTCGGGCGAAATTGCCGCCAGAAGTGCCGCGAGTTGATCTGCTGTTTGGACAGGTTCGCCATCGATAGCCAAGAGCACATCCTGAGCCTTAATGCCAGCCTGCTTTGCTGGGCTCGGGTCGGAAACTTTGACGATCACGAGTCTCCCTGTGATAATTGAGTCATCAACAATAAGTCCCAGCCAGCCTGAACCCAGAGGCTCTTTTTTAATTTTTGAGGAATTCTTTTTTTCAGGCTTTTTATCAGCCGGCTCTTCTCCCTCCGAGATTATTGTTTTAGGGAATTCTTTTGAACTTTCAGAAGCTTCTTTTTCGGTTGTTGTAGCGATCTGCTTTGGAGAAGTCAGTTCATCAGTCGTATGAGGTGTCGGGCTTTCAGCCTTTTGAACATCAGTATCGCGGGAAAGTTTACTGCTGTCTGACTGAAGTGGTATTTGAAGCGGTTCCCCAATTGAAATATCGTCAGCTACAAGTTTTTCGGGTGATTCCGCTGCAAGCAAATACATGCCATTGTCTATGAATAACCCGATGACAGCAGTCAAAGCACAGGCAAAAAACAAGTGGTTTAAATGGGTACTATCGCAATGACCAAAAAAGCATTTCAGCATGGTTACCTACCCAAAGGGGAATTCGATGAAAAACAGACATTCAATAGTCTAATAGACTTCAACTCCGTTTTCAGGAGGGGTGAGCAAATAACGCTAATTTTTATTGGATTTAAATTAAAATTTTTTTGAAAACTTTCTTGAAACTCGGCAAGGCCCTTTTTCAGTGGTTCAAAATATCTTATGAATTGAATCCACACATTTTCCACCAAGGTTTTTTTCATGACGTGACCGCTAGACAGTCATGAACAGCGTTTATTTGTGCGCGTGTTTGACAGCAACGCTAGCACTTTTATACTCAGCCGCCGAGTGGGAACATTTCTGTGTCATGAAAATCGATCATGAATGACAGTGAGAAGTGAACTTGGTCAAAGCTGAAGAATAGGTTGCGTCGGATTAGCGCCGGGAGCTGCCCCGGGACATGGAGTGTCGCAAAACGTGGCTAAAATGAACTTTCACAAAACCTCAGTACGGCTTCACAAAGCGAATAAGCCACTTGGCCGGTGTTCTAAGAGTGGTCAGCTACAAGTCATAGGCGAGGTTGATCTTCCGAAAGTTCCGGAATCCAGCCCAACTGAATCCCCCGAAGAGGCCAACGTTCCCGCGCAGGGGGCCTGTGCAACAGGTGAGCGTATAACGAGATCACTCTTGTTACGGCTGGGAGAAGAGCGATTTGCAGTTTGGTTTGGTGATAATTTTGAAATTCAGGTCGTTCAATCGGTGAGCCGAGAGAGCCTTGTTGAGGTTGTAGTCTTGTACGACCCAAATTACCCCGGAGAATGGCTCCAGAAGACCTTTGGCGACGATGTTGCCGTAGCTGTGAGAGACAACGTGAACGGGCCTGTCACGGTGAATTGGAGGCCGCTTGGGGAAGTCCCCATGAAAAGTACGGCTGGAAAGTCCAGCACACAAATTAGAGCTGTCGGGAATCCTGCTGCAGAGCTGAAAAGTTCAAGTAACGTTGTTTTGAATGCGTCGAAAACGCAAGTTTCCCAGAGAAATTCAGGGAATACCGCAAGAAAATCTAATTTGCGACGGCCAACTGTGTGCCTCGAGGAATTTGCCATTGGGCCCAGTAACCGTATGGCATTTGCGGCCGTTGAGTTGGCAGCGAATCGCTTAGGTGAAATGTCACCGGTTCTTTTACACGGCCCGAGTGGTGTGGGCAAAAGCCACTTGTTGGCAGGAATATGTCATCATGCTCGTCAAGTTCGTCCAGGCCTTGTTGTAGCTATGTTTTCGGCAGAGCAGTTTACTACAAATTTCCTGCAAGCCCTGCATGGTAGCGGACTTCCTGGATTTCGCAGAAGTTGTCGGTCAGTTGATTTACTAGCAGTCGATGACTTGCAATTTTTCGTCGGAAAGCGAGCAACGTTGC
>JABHNP010000396.1 GCA_018694455.1 Planctomycetaceae bacterium
AAAATATCTGACAAGCCAAGAATTATGGTTGTCGAGGTTTCCGGAAAGTCCCAGGATTCTCTTCGGCAGTTTTTTTCAAAACAAGGTTTCCGTGTTCTTGTGACAGAAAATCCAAAGCGAGCCCTTAGTCGTTTTGAAACAATTCCACCGCCGGCAGATATTCTTTTGCTGAGTAGCCAGGTGCTCGGTCATGATGCAGTGTCAGTATTTAATGCCTTAGCCCCTGATCCATATTTAAAGAAAATTCCGGCTCTTCTAATTACAAGTGCTCGTCAGGAAGAGTTGGTCTCTGAAGCCGTGGAGGATGACCTTCGGCAGGTTGTTACGATGCCATTTAAGGCAAGTGACCTTCTGCAGCGGGTTAAAATGTTGACAGGTATCAATGTCTAAAAACAATTCCAAAGAAGTTTATAGGCGCTTTTTATCAAGAACGCATTCTTCGTACTGCTACGCCTGGGCCTCGTCGCAAGACTTGTCCGATCGTGATAGGTTATCCTTAGATGGGCATTTCATGCCTGCCGCGGGTTTAGACGGGATGAGCGTTGGGGGCATATCATCGTGAATGTTTGAATTTTGATTCTGTGCCTGGGCTGGCAAATACGGGACAGCATTCCGAGGCCAACTAAATTCCTCATGTTGATCAATTGTCAATTTTTTGAGTCGGTTCAATGATGTTTACTCCCTTGGCCCCATCAAGCAATAAACGGCTTATCTATCTGATAAAGCTATTTAAAGCTTGGTTTATTTTGACAATTGCCGAAATAGATAGATGACCCCGTAGAGATAATGGCGTTCGACTGGAAGGTGGCAGTTGAATGAATTTCTTCGACTTTTGGTGCCAGGACGTTATTGTCAGTTACTATTAGGCAAGTAGGTTGAGCCTTTTGGACTGTTTTTTTTAAAGTGAGAGGGAGGGCAGGTTCTGTTGTGCCAGAGTTTCTTCAAGAAAGATGCTTACACGCTCGAAAATAAATAACTAAGCTCTAGTCTTTTCAAATAACAATCTAGACTTGTTTTTTGGATGGCTTAGGAACGCGCAGATTAATTTCCTTTATACAGACGGGAAGCAGTGGTTTTTTATTGCAGGCCTATTCCTCAGTCCGCAATGGAAAATAGACTTGTGAGTTTTTTACCATGCAGTTAAGTGATCAAGAACTTATCGACATCAATTGTCACTTAGAAGAAAAGACGTCCACGGAAATCGTGGAATGGGCGATCAACCAGAATAAGAAAACGGTTGTGACAACAAGCTTTGGGTATAACTCAGCAGTCACCTTGCATTTAGTCACTAAGGTAAAAAAAAGCGTACCTATAGTCTGGGTAGACAGTGGATATAATCTTGAAGATTCGTATGTGGTTGCTGAGAAGCTCATACAAAGCTTAGGGTTAAATATTTATGTGTATAACCCAGTAATGTCAGCTGCTCGGCGTGAAGCAGTGCACGGAGCAAACTTTGGAGTGCCGGGCAATCCAAAGTTTGAAAAATTTAAAAACCAAGTGAAACTGGAACCTTTTCAACGGGCATTAAAAGAGTTGCAGCCTGAAATTTGGATCAGCGGTATCCGAAGAGAAGAAACAGAATACAGGCGAAATCTTGGGATTGTTTCTATGGATGCCAGAGGTATCCTCAAAGTTTCACCACTATTCAATTGGACAGAAAACGATGTGTCTGATTACATGCGTAAATACAGTTTGCCAAGCTGCAGGCATTATTTTGATCCGACGAAAGTTGATTCACAAACAGAATGTGGATTGCATTTGAGTCAATTTGAACAAGGTGGCGGTATCTAAATTCTTGGGCAACATTGTGTCTGGGGAATAAAAATATTCAAGGCTTCTGAAGTGGGAAGAGATAGAAATGTCACGGACTGTTGCGTTAGCGGTTGATCTTGGAGCATCTGGAGGTCGAATCGTCTCAGGTGCTTTCGACGGAAGGCTTCTTGAATTAAAAGAACTTCATCGATTTGATAATGGGCCAGTGATCTTCGGTGGCCAGCTTGTCTGGGACTTTGTTGGTCTTTGGAGTGGTGTATTAGACGGACTACGGATTGCTGCTAATCAGCATCGCGACGCTATTCGCAGTATTGGAGTTGATACCTGGGGTGTCGACTTTTCATTTGTGACCAAAAACGATGCGCTGCTAACAGAGCCTGTCTGTCATCGTGACGCCCGTACCAATGGTCTTATCGAAAAAGCGGCAGCAACTGTCTCAAAGAAAGAAACGTTTGAAGCCACAGGGCTGCAGTTCTTGGAAATTAATACGCTTTATCAACTTCTTGCCATAAAGCGAGATCAGCCAGAACTCCTTGCTGCTGCCGATCGATTATTGATGATTCCCGACCTGATGCATTGGCTCCTTTCAGGCCAGCGTTCCAATGAGCGAACGATTGCTTCAACGACTCAATGTTTTGATTCTCGGAAAGGGCAGTGGGCCAATAGTCTGCTAGATCAATTTGGAATCCCTACTAGTTTGTTTCAGCAGGTGTCTGAGCCGGGACATAATATTGGTAGTCTTCGGACAGACATTGCTGCTGATACAGGTTTACGAGATGTTCAAATTGTATTACCGGGTTCACATGATACAGCAAGCGCGGTTGCTGCAGTTCCAGCACTTGAACCACCATCATCGCGACCAGATTGGTGTTATATCAGCCTCGGGACGTGGGCGCTTGTTGGTGCAGAACTTGATCGACCTTTGGTGACCCCGGAGTGTCTTGCTCATAATTTCACAAATGAGGGCGGTGTTGGAGGCACCACCAGGCTACTCAAAAATCTTTGTGGTCTTTGGATTGTTCAGCAATGCCGTGCCAGTTGGCAGAGGTCTGGGAAGAATTGGGATTGGGATCAGTTGACTGCTTTGGCTGCAGAATCAGCACCACTTCAAACGATCATCGACTCAAGCCATGCATCACTTGTGGCTCCAAATGATATGCCTGAGGCGATACGAGAGCTCGCAAGGCAAAGTAAGCAGCCAATCCCTGAATCAACTGGTGCAGTGATACGAACAGCTCTGGAAAGTGTCGCTGCAAAAGTGTCACAGACCCTTCAGGAATTAGATGAGCTTCTCGGACGACGTGTTGGGAGAGTACACATTGTTGGAGGAGGGGTTCAGAATAAGTTGCTGTGTCAGATGATCGCGGATGCTTCAAATCGGCCAGTTATAGCTGGTCCTGTTGAGGCCACAGCCATAGGGAATCTTCTCGTACAGATTCTTGCTGAAAATGGAAAAATTGATTTGCGCAGCGTGCGTTCAGTGGTTCGCGATAGTTTTGATCCAGTAACATATGAACCACAATCAGTTGCGGTTTGGCAAGAACGACTTACTCAATGTGCTGAACAATAATTGCTGTTGAGCGTCGTATTCGCGTGAGTGCAACTGCTTAAAGACGCAGTTGTGATACAACGGCAATGATTCCGGCTGTGAGGAGTAATACAGCGGTACTAATTGCAATTACAAGCCATTGGTAGGCAGCACGCTCAGTCTGTTCTTCAGCAAATTCAAGACTGTCCTTGAATTTGGCTAGAAACCGCGTGTTGCATTGGGGGCAAATCAGTTCTTCGTCGAGTAATGTTGCCGGGACCGAAATGATATGACTTGAAGGGCAGGAGATACGGTATTGCTGGACATGTGCATTCATGCTGCTCGATAGTTTGCGGCAGGGCGTTTGGTTACTTGTCCGTTCTCGACTTCCAGAATTGAGTCAGCAAGTGCGAGAGTGCTTGGTCTATGTGTGATCATAATCACCGTACGGTTTTCAACATAACGAGAAAGCGCTTCATGAATGAGCTCTTCACTAGCTACGTCGATCTGGCTGGTCGCTTCATCAAGAACAAGTATTTCAGCATTGCGAAGGAAGGCTCGAGCAAGTGCGATTCTTTGTCTTTGCCCACCGGAAAGGCGAAAGCCATTTGGCCCAACTTTAGTTTTATATCCTTCAGGAAATTCATCGATAAAGTCGTGAGCACGTGCTTTTCGGGCAGCTTCTTCGATTTCTTCCTCGGTAGCATCCCATCGGCCATATCGAATGTTGTAGAGAATCGTCTCGTTAAAAAGCTCTGTTTGCTGAGTGACTATAGCAATACGTCTTCGCAAATCCTTCACGGCTAATTCAGTGAGCGGTACGTTATCGAGTTCAACAGTACCTTCTGTGGGGTCGTAGAATCTACATATGAGATTAATCAGTGTGCTCTTCCCACCCCCGTTGGGCCCGACGATTGCAATTCGTTCACCAAAATTAATAGCCACATCGACATTGTTTAAAACTGTGTCGATTCCATCGTAAGAGAAAGAGACGTTCCGTAACGCAATCTCTCTATGAGGTGACGGAAGACAGTATGGGTTTGATTTTTCTTTCAGCTTTGATGGTGTGTCGAGAAGTGGGTAGAGCGATTGTGCTCCAACAATTCCAACATTAATCCCAGTTATGACTCCAGACAGTTTTCTGACGGGGTCTGAAGCGCCAATAAGCATGCCGAAGAAGACCATGATCCCAGGAACAGTCATTGGCTGCTCAGTCATCGTTACACCAAAAATTTGAGTCTCTTTATTGATGACTAGCCACGCTCCAACGGCAATCGATGTTGCCACCATGCCAATACCGAGAACCTCAGTAATTGGGTTTGCAAGCGCGCGGTAAAAGTTATGACGTAGGCCTATCTTCATCATCTGTGTCGTACTATCTCGGAAACGTTGGCGTTCGAAAGGCTCCATGGTGTAGGCCTGAACAGTGAGTACATTATTCAGTGCCTCAAGCATGACGTGATGGAAGCCCAGAGCCTGTGAAAGAATGTTTTTTGATGCACTTCTCATTTTACGATTGAGCCAAACCATCATGAAGCCAACGACAGGCGCTAAGGTGAGGCAAGCCAGGGTTAACTGCCACGAAATACAAAAAGCGCCAGTGAGGCAGGCAATTATTTTGAGCGGTTCAGTGATAGCCCCACCAAAAGTGGTTGTAATTCCGCCTGATAGCATGTCCGCTGTGTGCGTTACCTGAGCCATAAAGCCAGCAGAACCCTGGTTCATGAACTGTGTTCGATCAAGTTCAAGGGCTTTGTTAAAAATCTTAACTCGAAGATCTCTCGAGATTCCCATGGCGACAAAGCTTACAAGCATTGTGCTGGTAAGTAGAAGGCAGTGTTTCAAAAATGTACTTATGACAATTAAGACAACAACCAAAAGTACAGTCTCGAAAGGATCACTTGGAAGATAGTTCTTGATCCATGGTTGCAATGCTTTCGCAGAGGCAAGGAGGGCCTCATCACCTTTGTCTTGAAGAGTAAGCGTATTGATCTTGTTTTGTAAGCTTTGCTGTGCTGCTTCTGGTATACCACCACCAGTCAGGCGATCACGGAGTTGCTGGATTTCTTGACCGTGACGCTCTAGTTTAATTTGGGCATCCGCTATTCTTTTTTCATTCCAGTTTTGTAGAGACTCACCGTTGAGTGTGACTTCGATGACTGGAAAAAGTGCTGCGATATTTGCACCCCACAGTCCGGCCACACCGGCAGAACAAAGAAATGCTGCAAGAAGCAGTGGCCAGCTTTTTGAAGCGTCACGAAGAGCACGAAGGAAATAGTTCATGAACTATGCTTGATATCTTGGGTAGGGGGACACGGTTGATAAAAAATTAATAAGTCGACGCCAGTTATTTCAGAAACTGTATGGAAGGATATTATTTCACTATCAAATTTATTCGTCTAAATGAGTTCGTTGAATCAACTCCTTTTGATGTTCTATGCGTCCATGGTGATCACGAAATGTCCGCGGCTTGCGCAAAGCCTTGATCTTGCCAAAACACCGTCACTAGGTGTGGAAGAGTAGTCTGTAAGACATGGGCAAAACAAGCCGAAAACAAGGCTCGTTTGGTCATTCAGAGGACTTTTTTCGCTCTTTTGCTGCAAGAACTGTGTTTTCTAAAAGCATTGCAACAGTGAGAGGGCCAACGCCTCCGGGCACTGGGGATACCGCCTTTGCGACATCGACAACCGTGTTGTAGTCAACATCACCAACAAGTCGGCTTTTATCTCCGTCGGTGATACGATTGATGCCTACGTCGATCACAACTCCCCCTGGCTTTACCATGTCGGCGGTAATGAGTTGAGGAATACCAACAGCAGCTATAAGAATATCAGCCTGTCGCGTCATTGCTTTTAAATTGGAAGTATGACTGTGACATAGAGAGACAGTTGCATCTCCACCCGGTCCTCGATTGGCGAGAAGAAGTGCCAATGGCTTTCCAACTATGTCACTACGTCCAATAATGACAACATGTTTACCGCGAGTCTCGACGCCAGCATCAAGGATCATTCTTTGAACACCGGCGGCAGTACAAGGAATGAAGCGGGGCCGTCCTTGTGAAAGCAGCCCTGCGTTCTCCGCATGAAAGCCATCAACATCACGATTGGGTGGCACTGCATCAAGTACAGCTCTTGCATCCACATGGTCAGGAAGTGGTAGCTGAACAAGAATCCCATCAACCGGTCCATGCTCCTCGCGGCCAATAGCTTCTACCGTTGCAACAAGTTCAGCTGTTGTTGCTGACTCTGGAATTGAAATGACGTCAGCCGTAATGCCCACGCGTTTTGCGGCAGTCTCTTTACTTTTCACATACGACGCACTGGCAGCAACATTACCAACAAGGACAACCACAAGTCGAGGAGGCCGACCAATTTCTTTCGTTATTTCCGTGACCTGCGGTACAAGACTCTGCTGGATTTTCTCAGCAAGTTCTCGGCCATTGAGTTGCTTCGCCGTCATCTAGGTATCTCCGGCAGGGAGGTGATGAAAGCATCACTGCAACCTTGGTAGGGCAAGCAGATGATTTCATGAGGAGTTATTTTGGTCGGGACAATAAACAACTGAGACTAACCAGACTGCTCTTCCATAAAAGTCATTCGAAGTTGATGGAGAATTTCTTCAAGAAGTTTCTTTTCATCATTTTCAAGATTCCCTGATGTTTTCTTTTCCAGCATCTCCAGCATGTCAATAAAATGTCGAGCAGTGTCTAGGTTTTTGAGTGATTCTTTGGTGATTGGATTCGGGATTTTCCCAAATGCCATTAACGCTTGCGTGAACATTGTTTGAGCAAGGAATTCAAAAGTAGCCGGTGGAGCTTTCATGGGACCATTATCATTTGAGGGAGCCGCTGGTTCAGTCATGGGGTTATCCAAAGTTATGTGAGTAAAAAGACGTAGACAAAAAAGCGTGCCGGAACAGTCAGGGTTTTGCACCGGTGTGATGCGTTACAGCTGCAGCGACAAGGCCCGCAAATAATGGATGAGCAGCCGTTGGCTTACTCTTAAATTCTGGATGAAATTGAACGGCAACAAACCAGGGGTGGCTTGCTACCTCTACAATCTCAACAAGGCTCTGATCAGGGCTTGTACCTGCGATGACAAGCCCCGCCTGCTCCAGTTGTTGTTTGTAGCCGCTGTTGAATTCATAGCGATGACGGTGTCGTTCAGTAATTTCGGAAGTGCCATACGCTATAGCAGACGTGCTCCCATCTGTAAGTTTTGCTGGTTGTCTACCGAGTCGCATCGTGCCACCTTTTTCTGTGACACCTTCTTGTTCTTCCATCAAGCAGATCACTGGATGTGGCGTGTCCCGAAAAAATTCCGTTGAATGTGCGTCAGTGAGGCTTGCAACATTTCGGGCAAAGTCAATCACCGCACATTGCATTCCAAGGCATATGCCTAAGAAAGGCAGGTTTCGTTCTCGAGCGTACCGAATAGCTTCGACCTTGCCTTCAACGCCACGCTCACCAAAGCCTCCCGGCACGATGAGTGCGTCGAATCCCGCAAGTGACTTTTCAGCTCCATCCCGTTCAATTTCTTCACTTTTAATTGCTTGGACCCGCACCTGGGTGTAGTTTGCAATGCCCCCATGGTCGAGTGCTTCATAAATGCTTTTATATGCATCGCGATGTTCGGCATATTTACCAACGAGTGCAATTGAGACCTCATGCTCCGGGTTCCGAAGGCGATGCAGGATATCATGCCAGCCGTCAAGTTCGGCTCCAGCAGCAGGTAGGTCAAGTTGCTTCAGAATGAGGTCGTCAATCTTGTTTGCCTGAAGCGATAATGGGACTTCATAGATTGAAAAATCTTTGTCTCGTTCTTCGATAACAGAGTTCAGTGGGACATTACAAAAGAGAGCAATTTTTTCACGGTCTGACGTGTCGAGGCTTCGCTCGGTACGACACACGAGAATGTCTGGCTGAATACCAATTTGCCGAAGGATTCCGACCGAGTGCTGTGTCGGCTTGGTTTTTAATTCCCCGGCAGCTTTCAGGAATGGAACCAATGTAAGGTGAATGAACATGCAGTTTTCACGACCACGCTCGAGAGGAATCTGTCGGATTGCTTCGAGAAAAGGCAGGCTTTCAATATCACCGACGGTGCCTCCAATTTCGGTGATAACAACATCGGTGTCAGCATCATCGAGTTGCAGCACAACCTCTTTGATTTCATTCGTGATATGCGGAATGACCTGGACTGTCTTCCCAAGAAACTCTCCTCGTCGTTCCTTGTTAATAACAGACTGGTAGATTTGCCCAGTCGTGTAGTTGCTTTGTCGTGTGAGATGAGTTGTAGTGAACCGTTCGTAGTGTCCGAGATCGAGATCAGTTTCGCTGCCGTCATCGAGAACATAGACCTCGCCGTGCTGGTACGGGCTCATTGTTCCCGGATCAACATTGATATAGGGGTCGAGCTTCTGCATCTTGACTCGAAGGCCACGCGACTCCAGAAGCATGGCGATTGACGCACTGGTGAGTCCTTTGCCGAGTGAACTGACGACCCCACCGGTCACAAAAATATGCTTGGTCACGCGGCAAAATTCCTGAAAAGACGAGACAAACGAAAAACTGGGCAAATACCGTCTCCCAACATAACGAATGACCCAAGTGGATCGCTACTCGGCCAAATCCTACCCGGGGTTTAGTGTTCGCAGACGTGGTGTAAAGTTAAAGTATGGAACAAAACGCAAACATATCTGAAAGTCGTCTCTCTACGGCCGATGTCCGTATTAGAAGCCTTGATCCCCTTGTGCCACCTGCTCGACTTGTGTCGACCTTTCCGCTGACGGATACGACGACAGCAACGGTTGTGTCGGGTCGAGAGCAGGTAGAAAAAGTACTGGCCGGCAAGGATAAACGCCTTCTGGTCGTTGTTGGCCCTTGTTCCATCCATGATCTCGATGGTGCCCGTGAATACGCCTCGAAATTAGTCACGCTGTCCCAGGAGGTTTCAGATCGACTCCTCGTTGTGATGCGTGTCTATTTTGAGAAGCCACGAACTACTGTTGGCTGGAAAGGGTTGATCAATGATCCGCACCTCGATGATTCGTTTGATGTAGGCACGGGGTTGCGTATGGCTCGTGAGCTTTTAATCGAAATCGCAAATATGGGCTTATTCACGGCAACAGAATTTCTGGAGCCGATTACTCCACAATACATTGCTGACACAATAGTCCTCGGTGCTATTGGAGCTCGCACGACTGAATCACCAACACACCGTCAGATGGCCAGTGGACTGTCCATGCCGGTTGGCTTCAAGAACTCAACAGACGGCTCACTACAAGCTGCTGTCGACGCGATGCAAGCAGCCAAGTCATCGCATTCGTTTTTAGGCATCGATAATGCTGGCGGCATCTGTGTGGTATCAACGGCTGGAAATCCATGGGGCGTTTTGATGCTTCGTGGTGGTCGAGCAGGCTCAAACTATTCTCCGGACATGCTTCGTGATGCGCGAACGCAACTTGAAAAAGCAGGATTAACCCCTCGAGTGATCATCGATTGCAGCCATGCGAATTCCGGCAAGGATCACCGCCGGCAGTCGATCGTCTGGCGAGATGTTCTCAAGCAGCGGGTCGCTGGCGACGCATCAATCGTTGGTTTGATGTTGGAAAGTAATCTGAATTCTGGCAAGCAGGCTCCCAATCAAGATCGATCAGCTCTGGCGCACGGTGTGTCGATTACCGATGCATGCATCGGTTGGGATGAAACAGAAACGCTACTTCGTGAGGCCTACAACAGCCTTGGCGAGTGACGTTTTTGTTTTGTTTTGATCTCATAGTTGCGTGATTGCACGACTGAAGGAGTTGTCCTCTCAGCCATATAAAAGATACTCATCTTTTATTTTTGGGTTTGTCTGGAGGAGTGCTATGAAACATTTAAATGGTGTGAGGCGACGGTTTGTTTTTTACCCCGGTCGAAATGCTGGTAATGACATCCGTATTGAGTTTTAGGTGAATGACGCCGAAAGTAGCTTCAACACTAGGATAAGTTCGAATAGATTCCCGAGAGACGCATCATGTGTTTACGGGATGCTGCACTGGTCTGCTTTTGTAATACTAAAAATGAAGATTTTTTCGGTTTAATATAAAACTGATGAATTGTTATCAATTTTTGTTTTTTATCTTTTTTGGGGAAATACTATGAAACTTTCAAATGGTTTCCGGCACCGGTCTGGCTTTACGCTGATCGAGTTGCTGGTTGTGATCGCCATCATTGGCGTTCTTGTCGGTCTACTATTGCCCGCAGTGCAGCAGGCTCGTGAGGCTGCTCGTCGGTCGGCGTGTGGTAATAAAATGAAACAAAATGGGTTGGCAATGCACACATTTGCCGATGCGAATAGGGCACTGCCCTCTGGTTCTACTAGGCGTTCAGAAGGTAGTACTGCGGCAAATCAAATCTGGAAGTCGTTCACGGTTGTACTCATGCCATTTATTGAAATGAGCACGGTATATGACAAGATGGACTTAATTAACCAACAACAACTATCCGGTACTAAAGCCCCAGGGCAGTCTGTAAATAATATGACGGCACTGGCTCCGGTTGTTGGCGGTGAACCAATTTATACTGCACAGTTCTGTCCCTCGGATCCAGACTCTTTCAGTGGGAAAACGGTCGATGGAAAAAATCTTGGGATGTGGGGTTATCACGACAACAGGAGAACTGGTGGCAGGTGCTACGATGTATCGCTAGGTCCTACTGGGTTTCCCGGTAGCCCGCCGGATTGTAGTGCAGCTTGGTGTCGTGTGGCTAATAATTGGTGGAATGCA
>JABHNP010000008.1 GCA_018694455.1 Planctomycetaceae bacterium
CGGGGTGACGTCAAAAGGGTTATGGGGAAGAATCATCGGAAAGTAGACAAGAAAGGGATCTGCTTGGTTTTTCTTTATAAAATTAATCAGAAAATCAGTGGTAATGTCGGGACCGTAACTGTTTTCAGGGAGATCAAGTAGTTTGCCATCCTGTACAAGCGAAGGGTTCCAGTAGCGATTTCTGCCGCCGCCTGGAATGTTCCACAAACAGTGTGTGTTAAATCCCGCTTGCTCAGGAGTGATGCCACCTTTTCCTGTAAGCAACTGCCACTTGCCTGCAACGGCTGTGTGATAGCCGTGCTCCTGGAAATAGTTGCCGAAAGTAGGTTGGCCGTTTGGGTATACGCCAAAGTCAAAGTAATTAAATACGTTTGACTTTCCAGACATCAGGTTGACTCGGCTCGGTGTACAGAGTGGCGTCGAGTGGCAGTTTTCGAATCGAACGCCCTTCGCTGCGAGTGCATCAAGGCGCGGAGTTGCGTACTCCTGACTTCCGTATGAGCCAAAGCACTCAAAGCCGACATCATCACAAAGAATCAAGATGACATTCGGCTTTTGAGATGCTTGGAGTTGCTGTGTAACAAAAAAAACAAGAAGAGTCATAAAGCAAAGGAAGAGTTTCATGGCAGATCCGAATGGAGAAGGTTTGTGCGAGTCACTTTGGGGCACTCAGAGCCCGAATTCTTTGAGGTCAAGAGTTTGAAAGACAAGGTCAGCCCTGGATGACTCGTACAGGATTCCAAGTGTGTTGTCGTTTACCATAACGAGTGAACTGTAGGCACCACCTTCCTTGTCAAGCAGGATCTGCTTGGCCCATGTTGTTCCGTCGTCGAGGCTCATCTGAATGGTCATATTTTTTCGTTGCGATTTATGATGAGGGTTAGAAAAAAATAACACAGTTCGGTCATCGCTCAGACGGTGGGAGATCAGGCTGCCCATACACACAGGCTCAGGGAGGGCGCTATGATCAGAGTTGTGTACCTTCCAGTGAGTACCAAGGTCAGAAGTAATGCTCACCGCTCGGCCGTTTGTTTCTGATTTGTCTTCACGGTTTCGGTTGTCTCGGCTGTTGAGCATAAGGGACCCATCAGCCAGTTCCACAACAGCAGACTCGGTCGTATTTGATCGGGCAGGGTTCGATACCGTCCATTTTTTGCCATTGTTTACGCTCCACGTCAGATTGGAAAATGGCGAGCCAGTCGCATCTCGACCCTGTGTGGGAATCACCAATGTGCCATTGGATAGCGTGATGCCGTTGCCAGGTGCCGGTGCAAACAGGAACCATTCAGGTTTTTTAAGTCGGGAGGTCCAGTTTTCAGGCTGGGTCCATGTTTTGCCGTCATCATGTGACCGCACAGCCATGAATTGTGAGGATTGTGCTGGATCAATCCCAGGCTCAGATCCACCTTCTCGCCATTGATGTGTTCCCAGTTTTGCATGAGTCCACAAAGCCGTAACCAAAATGTCACCTGTGGTTGTGTCGATCAATATGTTTGGGTCTGAGCACCCGTTCTGATCCTGCGGCAAACCACCAAACTCCCCCATGTCCATGATCGGTCGGGGCAATTCCCAGGTTTGACCCCCGTCTGTGGAACGAGATAAGCCGATGTCGATATCCGCTTGAAGATCTTTCCGGCTGGTATATCGCATGTCATAGACGGCGAGTAATATTCCGGTCTTCGTTCTGGCGATTCCAGGGATACGGAAAGTATGACAGCCAAAGTCTCCCTGGCGGTGAATAACAACGTAAGGGCGTTCGTTATCTGCCGAGACGCTCGATGGTGGACAGAATACAATGCCTGCGAGCACAAAGGCATTCAGGGCAAGTCGATTCATAAAATGAACTCTGGCTGTTATGGAACTTGATGGTCAGTGTTCTCTAGCTCATTGATGGCTCTATTCGTGACTCGGACAATGTACTTGTTCGGCTGGTTCAACAAGGCGCGTTTCAAAGAAGGCAGTATAGGCCGGGCCTCATCGTCCATTTCATCAAGGACAATTGCGGCAGCAAGTCGGCCCCATTGATGATCACTTTGAAGCTCGGCCTCAAGGACCGGTAGTGCTTCTTCAGGAGAGCCAAGTTTGGCAACGGCCCTGGCTGCTGCGATACGTACACTCGGTGATGGGTCATCGAGGTATTCTGCGACATGTTTGAGCGTGCTCTTGGCCGCCGCACCAATATTCCCAATACCTGTTGCTGCCCAATAACGAATCGATGGATCTTTGTTTTCAAGGGCATCAAGAAGTTTCGGAATGCTGGTAGGACCTTCGGATGCCGATGTCGCGATATCGACAAGCGTCGCCAAGCGATTCTCCGCTGGGGAGGTTGTGGTTGCGCTATGCAATATTTCAAAACGCGAGCCTGCATCCTGCTCGAGAATTTCAATTTCGGCTTCTGGGATCAGTCCGATGTCGCCAATCTCGTTTTGCCACTCGGAAAGGGCGTGCCGCATTTCACCAAGCCTTTTAGTAAACGCTGGATCGCCTGCAAGGTTCCGTATTTCAGATGGATCTGCGTGTGTGTCATAGAGTTCTTCAACCGGTTTCTCTTTTGCTGAAAATAATTCCATCACTGGATCAAGCTGACCGGAGGCTTCCTTCTTGCGAATTTCTTTCATCGTTGCACCCTTCTCGGGTGTATTCATGTATTGATAGTACGGCTTGAGTGGTTCGAAATTTCGTATATACCGAAAGCGTGTATCACGGACAGTCCGGATAATGTCATAGCGTTCATCCATTCTGTCGCGTGCTCCATAGACAAACTCTCTTGGTGGGCTGAGATGAAGTCCAAGGAATGCTCTGCCTTGCAAGTAGGAAGGTGGGTCAATACCTGCAATGTTGAGAACTGTAGGCGCAAAATCGACGGAACTGATCAGTTGGTCGTCCGTTGCAAGAGATGGGGCACCAAGCGATTTTTGGAATTTTTCAGGAACACGAATAATGAATGGAATATGGGTTCCCGAGTCATAGAGCCAGCGTTTGGCTCGTGGGAGCCCAACGCCATGGTCAGACCAGTACATAATAATTGTTTTGTCATATTCACCAGCGTCTTTGAGTTGCTGGATAAGATCACCCGCCCAGGCATCCATGGCGGTAATAAGTTCGTAGTTGCGTTTCCAGTCTTCTCGGGTGATGGCGGTGTCTGGGTAGTAGGGGGGGAGCGTCGTCAGGTCTTTTGGGTTTTGCCGTTGGGAAGGTAAGAGTTCTTCGGTGACGGATTTATATTTAGACTCTGAAGCAATTCCACTTTCGTGACACCCTGTGAAATTGAAGACCGCAAAAAACGGCTGTGATTTTTTTGACCGATTCTTCCAGTGACCCTTCCCTCCAGATACGTTCCAGATCTCTTTTTTTTCTGGTTTCGAAAATTGATAATCGGTCTTACTGTTATTTGTGCAGTAATACCCAGCCTCTCGAAGCAGCACAGGGAACGGTTTCAGCCATGTTGGAAGTGTTGCGTTACAACGCATGTGATGTGTGCCGATACTATTTTGATACATCCCTGTAATGATTGCCGAGCGACACGGCGCGCAAACCCCAGCGGTTGTAAAAGCATTGGTATAGCGTGTGCCTTCTTGGGCAAGTTTGTCCAGATTGGGTGTAATGGCGTGTGGGTCACCACAGCAGCCAAGATGCGGACTGATGTCTTCGCATGAAATCCACACAATATTTGGTTGCTCAGCCATCGCAACTGATGAAAGCATGCATGGCGCGATGGCGAATAGAGCGATGAATAAACGAAACATGTAAGCAGCCTTCTACTGAGGTGACGGGTTCTGTTCTGGTTTCCGATAAAGAAATGCATCTGACGTGAGAAGTGACGTGAGAAGAGCCTTCATGCTGCCTCCACTCTGTTTATATGCCGTGTGTGCATTCTGAAGAACGACGCGGTCGTGCATTGTTTCATTTCGTCCCATCCAGAATCGAAATGCATGACGTACGAACACTTGCTCTGCGCGTTCGCTTGTTGCTAGTCGTTGGATAAGATCGAGTGCGTTCTCAACGGGACCATCGAGCCTTTCGTCACCAGAGTTGATGATTTCACCGGTCGTGTCTACTGGTTGTTCAAGTTCTGATGTTCGGAAGAGGCCTGCATGGTTATACATTTCGAACGGAAGGCCAAGCGGGTCCATTTTTTGGTGACATGTCCAGCAATATTCCTGCTTTGTTACTTCCATTCTTTCACGTAAGGTTTTCCTGGGTTCATCTGGCAGCATGGCATCAACGGTGATGGGCACATCCGGAAGACCGCCGCCGAGAAGTCGCTCCTGAATCCACCGGCCACGCCGTATCGCGTGATTGTCCATGGCATCTGAATGAGAAACGAGCCAACTCGGGTGAGTGAGAACGCCCAAACGCTGGCCCTCAGGTGCCTGTGTCAACATTCGCTTGGGGCTGAGTGATCCGGCACCAAAGCTACGATGGCTGACTCGTGCGAAAATATCAGTCCCTTCGAAGGGTGCCTCCTCTACATACACATTAATCGTCGAGGTTTGTCTCCGCTTTTTCTTTTTCGGCGGCTCTTTGCCAGGGTTCGCTGCTATCCATGCATTTCGCTCCGCTTCTTCCTGAAGTTTTTGTTTCTCAGCAGCTTTTTTCACCTCTTTTGGTAGCGTTACTCTAGCCGCCTTGGTTCGGGGCTGTCCAAAGTACTCACTGTCAGTTTTCGTAACAATCACTTTCTGTGTCGTCAGTAGTTGTCGCAGGACATCACGGTCCTCGTTGAGAATTAACTCAATGAGTCGGTCAGTGCTTGCTGAGGCCTCAAACATTGAACGATAGTGGCGTGCTCTGGTCTTTCCGCGGATACCCGTTGTGTCCAGAGAACGGGTGTCCTTGCAGATATATCCTCCTTGGTCGTAGTCAAAGTACTCTCTGAAAAATTGCAGGATCCTCGGTTTTCGGATGCTGTCATCTGCAAGCATTCGTTGTACTTCACGTTCGACATCGTCTCGAGTCCGCATGGCGCCGGTGAGGACACTTCTCTTGAGTGCCTCATCAGGCTTGATGTATCGAAGTGCATGATTTACGGCCAGTCCGAGTTCCCAGTCTTGAAGCATGATCCGTCCGAATGAATCGGGTGTTCCATGTTCAACAAGTTCAGGACGAAAGAGTGCATCGCGGTCAAGGAAAATCGCTGAGAGACCAAGTACTGCACCGTCTTTCTGGCCAAGTTTGTGAACCGATTCTTTAACAATCGACACATAGCGATCAGATTCAGATGGCTGTGGTGGCCTGAATGTAAGTGCTTCAAACAGATAGTTGACGGCCTCTCGTAGGCAGTCGTCTGTTGCAGAAGGTGTGTCTATCGCCGCGATGACTGGTGTTAACGGTCGGACAGTCTTCGTGCTGTAGACCAGGCTCGATGGAAGCCCGCGATTGTCACCTGGCACATACTTTTTGAAGTAGGCTGCTGGGTCATCGGTAATCTGCTGAGGTGCAGCTATGCTCAGAGGTCCATAAGCCATGTAGTGCAGGATGTCACTCGCTGTACTCAACAGTTGCGTTGCTTCTGCACTATTTACAGAGTACAGGTCAGGGTAATTTTCGAAGCCATGTTCTCGTGCTGACGACAACACACAAGGAATGCTTTTAACGGCCGTAGCGTAGGCAACCGTCCCTCCTTGCCACTGAATAATTCGGTCTGTTCCAAAGTAAAGCTTCAGTTCACCACCATGGTTTGTTGGCACCTCATCGCCATGTGTTCGCAGGCCCGGCTTGCTGGCATCGTAAGGAGGTTCC
Organism: Planctomycetaceae bacterium; assembly: GCA_018694455.1. Classification (GTDB taxonomy): domain Bacteria; phylum Planctomycetota; class Planctomycetia; order Pirellulales; family UBA1268; genus UBA1268. The sequence goes on from JABHNP010000008.1 coordinate 5,743, forward strand.
GTATTAATCAGTTCATTGAGCCGAGTGATATGTTCCTGAGGAGTCACTCGCCAGAGTCGTGCCGGTGAAAATGTTGGTTGGATTTCGATATTGTCAGGGAGTGTGCCAAATAAGAGGTCATGGGGGACAAAGTTTCCTTTTGTTGGGTCACGATGAGCTCGAAAGCCACCGCTCTCCTTCATGGTCGCGTCGAGGTTGTGCACAACCCAGTCCCTGAATTGAAGGCGGTCTGATACTGGCGGTTGCTCGGCTTCTTCAGGTGGCATTTCCTGAAGTGAAACCTGTGCCCAGATAGACCTCCACGTTGTTGCGTTCGCTTCATTCGTGGCACCAAGAGTATCGAGCGACAGACCTGCCTCAGGTTCACTGCCGCTGTGGCAATCAAGGCAATACGCATTCAGAAACGGCTCAGCGAATGACTCAAAATCTTCGGGCACAACACTGCCGGGAAAGTACCGATCGGATGCGAAACATGGCAGCATGAAAATTATGCAGAGCGATGAAATGCAAAAGCGAATAGCATGTTGCAACTGATTCTTGTCGGATGACCAACAAATCAGCTTTGCTCCCCGGATCGTCATGCCAAGATATCTCCGAGAACACCGTTGCCGGTATCAAAAGTCCTCGCGAGGCCATCAGACATGTTGAATCGCTCGCACTGGCCACCTGCCGTTTGTAAGAGCGTTGTGTACAGCGAGTTGATCGGTCGCTTTCCTTCAATCTGTGTAAAGCAGCCTGTCTTGAATGCACCGTCAAAGTTACCAAGGAGCATCACAGGCCAGTTTGCACCACTTGTATGTTGTTTGTCTGCGTTGTTGCTGGTGTAGACGATGAGCGTGTGGTCCATCATTGAGCCACTCCCTTCGGGAATGTTGTCCAGCGTTTCCATGATTTTGACAAGCATCCGTGAATTGTACTGACGTATTTTGATCCAGATTGGATTGTCCGGTTGGTCCATGTGACCAAGGTTGTGTCCCTGTTCCTCGACGCCTAAGCCTTTCCAGGCACCAAAAATTTCACCACGACCGGATCCGATAGTAAGGGTATTTGTAATCCCTGATGCGAGCGCTGAAATACCAAGGTTCAGCAGTCTGTCGTGCCAGTCGGTTTCGTGCTCCGGAGTCGCATAGAACTCGTCAACCTTAGGCGCAAACTTACTGAGATGGTCGGATACCTCACCAAGCTTCTGGCGAAGGCTATTTAAATCTTGAAAGCCGGTCACAAATTGTTGATAGCGGGTTTGTTCGGCACGAGGTAGATGCATACCACCTTGTGTTGCCTGATCTTGAATTTGATCTAAGAGGTAGGATCTCGCTTCAAACTCTTTGCGAATTGCCCCGTCTGATATACCGCCAAATAACAGTTGGTAGAGGTGGTTGGGGTTGGAGTACATGAATATTGGCTGATCCGGTCCGCTTGCCGAAAGAGTGGCAACGGTTGGCTTGTTCTTCATGTTCTCCAGCGAATCCATGCCGATGCAAAGATGGGGCAGGAGTGTTTCGGGCAGCGTCTTACTGAGTTCATAATCAATTGTTGATCCGCGAGGTGCCACGCCGTCACCGCCACGATACCCACCAAGCGCACCAAAAAACGCACTATGTGATGGACTGGTGTGTTGTCCATGGAGACCGTTGATGATGTGCAATCGTTCTTTGTACGGCTCCAATGGCTGGATTGGTTCCGGTAATGTATGACCAGCAAGGGAGCAGTTGCCTGACACCCCAGTGGGAATGCAGGTCTTTGGATCAAACCCTTGGTTTTGCAAAAAGAAAATAATTCGCTTTGGAAGTTTTGATACCCCTGTCAAAGAAGGGCTGGCAAGTAACGGCAGTGGTGAGCCGCCGAGCCCTAACGCAGTGCCAGCGCCGGCTGCAATTCCTTGGAGTATTGTTCGTCGAGTAAGCATGATTCAGTTTCCGAAGAGATTTATGTCAATGTCTGTTTAGGTTCGCTGAGTTGCTGAGACATAAGTCGGTATGTGAAGGGAGTACATTGAGTGTCTGTCAATCAACGGTCATTGAGGGCAGCCATCTAGCTGTTGCCCTACAGATTTTTCTTTTTTTTCTTTTTTTGGACAGCAGGGAAATACGGAGACTCTGTTCGGGCTGTAGCAAGAAAGGTTTCAAACTTTTCGACTACTGCAGCATTATCGGCAGCAACATTCTGTTTTTCTCGAGGGTCATTTTTCAGATCATACAATTCAAGTGGTTCTTCAGTTCCAAAACGGATTGCTTTCCAGTCACCACAACGAACGGCCTGTTGGAAAGGAGAATGGATCTCCCAGTAATGGATGTCACGGGATTTCTGTTTCTTACCCATTAAGGTTGGTACGACTGAGATACCATCTAAATCCAGAGGGTTTTTCGCATTGCCCAGCTCGCAAAGTGTCGGGAAAACATCCCGCATGTCCCAGATAAATGAGCTTTTCTTACCAGCCGGAATATGGCCAGGCCAGCGCACAGCCATGGCTGCGCGAATGCCTCCTTCGTACAGCAGCCTCTTTGTTCCCCGTAGGCCACCAGCGCTGTCTATCGCTTTTACGAATGGTGGGTTTGGTCCGTTGTCTGACGTGTAGAAAATTATCGTATCTTCGTCGAGGTGTAGTTCGCTCAGGGTATCAAGAATCTTACCGACCATTTGGTCAGTTCGTGTAATCATCGCAGCGTAATGTTGGACTTGCTTGCTGCCGGGGATTCCTTTGTACATTGCAAAAGCAGGATCGGTTTCTGGGATAATGTAGGCCCCGTGCGGCGGCGTTACTGCCAGATAAAGAAAAAAAGGTTTGCTCTTGTTTTGACGGATTAATTCAAGAGCTTTCCGTTCCTGTTCGTATGGAATGTAGGTCTCTTTTTTCTTGTTTTGGTTTCCCGGAACTGAGACCATTCTTCCACCATCCCAAATCTCATCTGGAAAATGGTCATGGGCATGCACCTGGTCAAGATACCCGTACCAGTAATCGAATCCTTGTTTTTCAGGAACGCCTGCTGATCCAGGATTACCAAGGCCCCACTTGCCAACACCAGCAGTGAAATATCCTGCGGTGTGAAGTGCTTCCGCAACGGTTACGTCGCTATCCTCAAGAAACACAAGTGGTCGACCATTTTTCTCACTAAGCTCTTGGGTCAGTGCCTTTGCGGTATTGTCGCGGCGTCGGCAATGTCCAGTATGAAGGCCCGTCATCAATACACATCGTGTTGGTGCACAAACGGCTGATCCAGAATAGTGATTGGTGAAGGCCATGCCCTCAGAACACAGGCGATCAAAATTTGGGGTCTTGATATGGGGTGATCCGAAGGCGCTGAAGTCACCATACCCAGCATCGTCAAGCATGATATAGATGATGTTTGGTTGTCTGTGATCCGTGGTCGTGGCACGGGCATGCGACAGACAGGTAATCCCAAGGATGACGAAAGCAGCGGTCCGCCATGGTTTTATTTCAAGCATTGTCAGCCATTCTTGCGTAGTGTTTAAGAAGTTCTGTTTCTGTTCCCCTTCGCGTGAGACAGTCCGGGGAATGTTTCGCTCCCGGTGTAGTTAGTGTGGATAGTACATCATAATGTTGCAAGTTTTGAGACGTCCGTTCTGTTCCACAAAAAGCATTCGAGGAAGGCTTTTCTATGCCTCAGTCGGAATCCTTCACGCCAGCTCTTTTTCTGAGGTGATCACTACGAGGAGAGTGGTCGAGGGAGTCCTGGCTGAGAGTGCGAGATCTGTTTCAGACAGTAATGTACTCAATTTTGTTGGTGCTTGAGTGTTGTGTGTTTGAAAAGCCAGAACATCTGAGATCAACTTACTGGCCCGGCAAGGCGCTGTTCTCTTGGGAATTCTTAAGCGTGTTTTTTCAGTATTGCTTTGATCTGGGAAACATGAAGCCATAAATGCATTGCGAGCGCTGCATATAATCCACGGCTGTTCAGTGAACCAAAAATGCGGTGATGTACTCTGTTGCGGCTAGTCAGCGATATTCGGTCGGGCAATGTCTCGATCTGTCTGGCGTGCTTATAAAAATCTTTCAGGACATCAGAGCCAGCCGGCCCGGTAGTGTCGAAGCGGCTGATGTCACCAAGGCTCGGCCGTTCGCCGCGCTCAAGCAATTCAATCAGGTGGAGTATCTCAATGTGGACTTGATCAGTGTGTTTAATCGTCATGTACACCGACCAGTTCAGCATCGTCGGTGTGAGCCCTGGTTGAGGTTTTATCGATCCCGGCGTCTTGAGAATGTCATGAGATGGCTCAGCAAGAAGCATGTTGATTTCTTGAATGCCTCTGGCAAATTGATTTCGATTGGTGGTGATTGAACGACAGCCGTAGCCAAGCCAGAACGCGATGCGTGCGATCAAGATTTCAATTATGCTCTTCATTTTCCTTACACACATGACTTTCGATGAATGTTCATGTTTTTTCGAGAGTAATGTATGAAGCCTACGCCCTGCAAGAAGGTTGTAAAGGTTCTCGTTGGTAGCTTTTGGCCTTGCGTTACTAAGGTGAAAATCCGTGTACGGTCTCCTTTTATTCTCGGTTGTTGATGATAGTACAGCCCCTTTTTGTGATGTCAGAACTCTACTGGTGTGAGGCGGCTTTCTTGGGTCAGTTTGTGTGTAGCATTGCTGAAAAGTATGAGTTATTTCCTTTCGGCTTCGTCAATTAGTAGTATGCATGCAGAAAGCTCACTTGTTTGATGCTGGAGTGGTGTGATTTGCACTTCATTACTATTTGCACACAACTATTATTTTCACTGAATGAATACCCGTTGGTCGATGTCACATACGCAATCAAAACGTGCTGGGTTGCTAGGCAATAGGTGCCACACGCCCGGTTGGACGTTGGGTGATGTTATTGACTTCGAGGAAGCAGAGCAGCGAGCGCTTGTAAGCCGAGATGGCGAAAGCGAATTGCATGAAGATAGGAGAGCTTTATTAGAAGTTTTTCCGATGCAGGAAGTGTCTCAGGATAGACGAGCAGCGTTGTTCCGAGCCTGGCTTGATGTCGTCAGAATAAGAGACTCCCGTCTCTTTGGAGCAGGCGTTGACAGGGTTTTTGGCGTGCTGAACATCGCATCGTGGGTAATCGGTTTAGCGCTAGGTGGTTTCGCAGTTCCGGCATATCTGGCGTACAACGGTAGAAAGCCCATTAATATAACGGTGGTTTTCTTTGGTCTAATTGTTGTGCCCTGGGTCATAACGTTTGGAAGTATGTTCTTTTCAATCTGGCTGAGAGGCACCTCAGTGAAAGGGGGCGTCGGCAGCACGCTTGCGTTTCTTTTTTCAAGATTCTCTCGGGAATGGAAGGAGAGTTGGAAAGAATTTACGAGAGTCCTCAAACAGCATGGCAGGCGAATCACTAATATTTCAAGCTGGCTCTTTTTCAGTTTCACTCAGCAGATTGCGTGTGGATTCGGGCTTGGTGCGCTCGGGAGCATTCTTTTTCATGTGACAGCGGTAGATCTTGCTTTTGGGTGGGAGAGTACCCTGAATGTTGGTGCAGAACTTATGCATGGACTGGCAACGTTCATTGCAACACCGTGGGCCTGGTTTTGTGGATCTGGTGTTCCTACGCTTGATCAGATTCGAGAGTCTAGGTTTTCGTATCTTTCTGGCATGGAGACCATAAGTGTGTCCGCCACGCGTTCATGGTGGCCTTTTCTGGTTGGCTGTCTTTTCTTTTATGTTGTGGTGCCACGGGTCGCTCTGAGTGCTGTTGCCCATTGGATGTTCTCCTGGCGGCTCGCCTCGCTCGATTTCAACCGAACTCAGGACTTGGCTCTCATGAGGACACTTCGTGGCCCTCGGTTTCAGACGGAAACGCCTTCAAGAACTGGGCATCTTGGCGGTACAGCGGAAGGGCAGGTTCTTTCGTTTTCCAAGGACGGATCATGGAATCTGCTGATAGGAGAGGGGCTCGGTTATGAAGAAGAATACGTTCAAAAGCAGGTGGAGAACGTGCTGCACGGGACAATCCAACGTGTTACACGCTTTGAAGTTGATTATGCAGATGGCAACGGGCAGGTGCTGAAATCACTGGCGAGTAGTGAAGATGGTGTCGTTGTTGCTATTCCCGCTGATACGAATCCAGTTGACGCGATAGCTGGTACGTTACAGGCATTTTACGAGACATCTCCCTCAAAGGATAATGTCATTGTTCTTTTCGGGCCGGAACAGCAGCGGCAGGATTTATGGAGGCGGTGGCTTCGAGAGAAGGAGCTTGATTTCGACGTAGTTGCGGTCCCTGAATGATGAAGAGAACAGCATGATGAAGAGACAGCATAATGAAGAGATTGGTATGACGAAGAAGCCAGCCTTTGCCCTTGTTGGTGCCGTGAATCACGGCAAATCGAGTATCGCAGCGACCCTTGTCGAGCAGGGGAATGTTGGTGTAAGTGCTGACCCGGGTATGACTCAGTTGAGCCAAAAGATTGAGCATCATTCCAGTGAGTTTGTGCTGTGGGATACGCCTGGATTCCAAGATCCGCGAACCATGCTTGCTGAACTTAGGTCCCAGCTATCAGAGGCGAGAAAGCCACTCGCAGTGCTGCAGCAGTTTTCTGAAAAGTATGCATCAACCAACACGTTTGAAGCGGAGCGAGAGGTATGCAAGGTTCTTCAGGATGAACCTGCGATCTTATATGTCATTGACTCATCAAAGCCGCTGCGCAAAATCCATGAGGCCGAGATGGAACTGCTCATGCTTACTGGGCTTCCACGGCTTGCCATATTGAATCCTACGGCATTCCCAGAACACGAGGCAGAGTGGCGAGCAAAACTTGGTCAACGATTTGGAGCAGTTACTGCATTCAATGCTCATCAAGCAAGTGCCCACGATCGCGTAGCGATTGTGCGTACCTTGGCTACAGTTGTTGATAAATGGCGAGATGCTCTGTCAAAAATTGCTGACGAAATTGAAAGTGACTGGGCGCATCGCGTGAATGAATCAGCACATATTATTGTTGATTTGGTAGCAAAAAGTATCGGACATACTCGCAGTGTCAAGGTTGCACCTGGAGAAGATAAGCAACCGCTCATCGATGCTGCAAAGCGTGGGTTTCATGCAGATCTACAGCAGAAGGAACGGGTTTTACACAGTAAACTCCAGTCGCTTTTTCTTCATGACAAAGTTGGGCTGGCAGATAAGGTGGAACTCACGTACCTCAACGATCTTTTTAGTAGCGAAACCTGGCAGGTGTTTGGATTGCCGTGGTGGGCACTTCTATCCGGTGGTGTTTCTGTGGGAGCGGTGGTTGGGGGTACGACTGGTGCAAAAATTGGGGCAGGCGGGGAAATCGCCATGCCCTCTGGTATTCCTTTAACCGTCGGAGCCCTTGCCGGTGTGCTTGTTGGTGGAGTGGGCGGCGGTGTCGGTGCCATGTATTGGGGGAAGTCAGTTGCTCAGCCAGCGGTAACTGAAGGAGAGAAGCCATCGACTCTGACAGCGATGCCGCAGTCGCTCTTACGAAAGACATTTGGACACCTTTCCCAGACAGGCACCACAATCACCATTGGTCCGATACAAGGAAAAAACTTTGCCTATGTACTTATTGATAGAGCAATCGGGCTTGTGACTCACCTTGCGCATCGAACTCATGCTGTTAGTGGCGTAGAGACTCTTCATGCTGCTGATATAAAGCGGGAGCTAGATTCCCGGAACGCCTCTGCAGACCATTGGCCTAAGAGTCTCACTACGTGCTGTGAAATATTCCTTGAAAAGACACGAAAAAAAATTGCAACGCCTGCCGATCTCGAGGCTTTTGAAAACAAGCTTGGCCAGCATATTCACAAGGTAGTGGAAGGCTAGGCTGTCCACTGCAGCCATTATTATTACGGTGTTAATGTGGGGCGATTGATGGCAGGGAATCGAATCAGAGCACGCCATACATCGCTGCAATGCCAACAACGAAGATGAGTCCAAGAACGCCAATCAGGGTTTCTTGTACCGTCCACGTTTTCAGTGTCTCGCCGACGGATAGCCCGAGAAACTTTCCAACGAGCCAGAAGCCCGAGTCATTCACGTGAGAGGCAATCGATGCTCCCGATGCAATTGCTATGGTGACAAGTGCAGCAAACGGTTCGGGCTGCCCTGCGGCCATGACGAGTGGTGCAACCAGCCCAGCGGCGGTAATCATGGCGACAGTCGCTGAGCCTTGTAAAACACGAATGATAGCGGCCACCACCCATGCAAGGACAACCGTAGGTAGTGCTGCCGCTGTAAGCGATGAGGCAACAGCATCACCCGCTCCAGAATCAATGAGGACTTGTTTGAATACACCGCCAGCGCCGGTCACAAGCAGGATTACCCCGGCTGGCTCGAGTGCCCGCTCAGCAATTCGCTGCACATCCTCGGCTGGCATTCCGAGTCGCTTGCCGAGGAAATAAAATGCTGCAAGTGTTGCAATCAAGAGGGCGGTAAACGGATGGCCTACAAGCATGAGCCAGAGTGCAGCCGGTGACTCTTCACCAAGGATGGCTCGTGAAGCTGTTTCACAGACTATGAGTACGAGTGGTAGCACAAGCAGTGCGACAACAATTCCCAGGTGCGGAGACTTTCGCTGTGGTGCTGTTGTGTCGGGGGGTATATCGAGAGAAACATTCCCCGAGGCAACCTTTGATAAGACCTGCGAAGCAAAGATAGCTGTGATGATAAGCGTTGGAAGGCCAGCGGCAATTCCGACAGTAATGACCCAGCCAAGATCAGCGCCAAGCATCGCGGCGACGGCTGTTGGTCCTGGAGTTGGTGGAACGAAGGCGTGTGTTACAGCCATGCCTACAAGCATGGGAAGGGCAAACTTGGTCACCGGTTGTCCGGTTCGTTTTGCAGCAGCAACAGCCAGCGGTAGCAGCATGACAAGGGCAACATCGAGGAACACAGGGATGCAGACAAGAAACCCAACAAGTCCGAGCGCAAGTGCTGCCTGCTGTGGGCCGAAGAACTTTACAAGTCTGTCAGCAAGTTTCTCCGCGCCACCAGACTGTTCAAGCATCATGCCGAAGATAGAACCAAGTC
>JABHNP010000151.1 GCA_018694455.1 Planctomycetaceae bacterium
CCGTGCGACAGACTCGGTATTGATTGCGGTTACTAAAGCTAACACCGAAAAGGGGTCATCTATTCCCTGAATCTCCTCAGCAACCTGCTCACTAGATTTTGATTTTTCAAGATCTCGTCGCAACCTCTCAAGCCGCTGCCTCGCTTCAACCTTTTTTTTTGTTACTGCTTCTGCTTGCTTGAGTAAAAGAATCTCCTGCTCAGTTCTCCACGACCCCTGATAGCGATGGTAGCCATGCGATTCCATTCGTTGCGTATGTGTACTCGTCGAATCAGAGATACCAATATTTTGGCCGACGATGAGCTCAACTGATAAGGCAGTTGTATAAAACACAGCTGTATAAATAGATCTCATTACAACACCCATTTTATTCATATTTTATCGACAGCGTCTTGAATCATTCCGACATACACGGAAAACACTCTAAAAATTACCAGGACGACCAAGCACGCAACAAAAAGCCAGACACCACCGCCTGCAGCCTTTGCAGCAGCCTCAAAACCCTTTCTAGAATTATCGGCAAATTGATCACTAAGTCTTCCAAGAACCTCTGAAACTTCACCAGATTCTTCACCTACTGCCAAACCTTCAAGCAGAGCCGACGGAAAATGATGAGTTGCCTGTAGTGCTTCGGTCAGGGTATCCCCAGCGAGTAATCTTTCATTGATCCAGAGAGGATCAATTGCCAAGCCCGGAGCCACAGAGCCACTCAGTGAAACAAGCCTTCCAGCATCAAGTCCAGCGCCTGCCGCCAGCGAAGCGGCACGACTCCAACTCGCTGCTTCACCAGCACGAGCAGCCGCACCAATAATTGGCAAGCGTGTGATCAGCCCACGAATTACACCGTGTGATCTCCACCCAGCAATAAGCAATCGTGAACCACTAAGAAGAATGACAAACATTGCAACCAAGAGTAGTCCGTACATCCTTAGACCCGAAGCACCGACGAGACCAAGGCCAATAAAATCAAGCGGTTTTCCTCGCTCAAGTTCTATCGTTCCACTCACCAAAATAAGAACACCAACAACAAGTAGGGCCAGTACCAACTGAACAGCTGGCCAGATGAGACCTGAACGAAGATGATTCGTTGTATTTACAGCATGATTGATTACGTGAGACAACTGCTTCAACGTTTCAACATCTTTACCGGTTTGGTCACCAACTGCCACCATGCCGATCACTAAAGGAGGAAATAGACCCGTGTGCGAGAGTGCATCAGAGAGCATTTCTCCATTATTAATTTTCTCTGTGCCAAGCGATAACTGAGCACCCCAACGAGCTGGCATTCGCTTGACTTCATTGCCCCAGGCTTTGCGTAGATCAATTCCAGCTTGAAGTGTTATTGCCAATCTTCCGAGTAAATCTGCCTGCAAGCGGGCTGGTAGCTTGCGATTCACAAGCCATATCCTCGGGTTCTGGTGTGACTCAGACATGCTCTATTTCCCATCTCAAGGGGTTAGTTCTCGGCTTAAGTGGTTAGAATATAGACAAACAAACTATTCTACTCGCAGGAAGGTATACATCTGGTAAAACCCGTAGGTTGTTTAATTACATAAATGAATTTCTGTCCCTGCGACATTTTCGCACAAAACTACTTTTCATTATGACTGCCCAGTGGGACACGGTCGCGATCGTCGGAGTTGGCCTTATTGGAGGATCAGCTGGACTTGCTCTCGCCAAACAAGGAGTTGCTAACAAAATTGTTGGTGTCGGCAGGTCCGATGCCTCTTTAGCTATTGCTCAAAATTGTGGCGCAATTAGCGAAGCTACCACAAACCTGAAGCAGGGTGTGGCAGAAGCTGACTTTGTTCTAGTAGCCACTCGCGTGGGTGTTATTGGGTCTCAACTTGAAGAAATTGACTCATACGTTCGGCCGGGCACACTCATTACAGATGCCGGGAGTACAAAACAATCGATTGTTGACGGGTGGGAACAGAACCGTCCTGCTCGGAGAGCTCGTTTTGTTGGCAGTCACCCTCTCGCAGGGAGCCATAGACGCGGTGCCCAAGCAGCAGATCCTGCCCTCTTCGAAAACAAACTGGCGGTGCTCACACCGGCGGAATCCACTCCAGAAGTGGACACGGAATCTATCGCCTCTTTCTGGCAACTGATTGGTGCTGAAGTGTGTATCCTTTCGCCACTCGAGCATGACTCTCTGCTTGCCTCTGCGAGCCACGCACCCCATATTATTGCTGCTGCATTGGCTACAGCAACGCCGCGTGAAACACACCGCTTCACTGCAGGAGGGTGGCGCGACACAACGCGAATAGCCGCTGGTGACCCTGAACTTTGGGCTGATATATTGCTTGACAATGCAAAGGCCGTCACAAAACAAATAGAAAAAGTTACACAGGCATCTGGCCAACTACAACATGCGATTGAAGCACGCGACAGATTTACACTCATCAAATTATTAACTCTTGCTAAGGAACGCCGTGATGCTCTGGGAAGTTGACGTACACCTCCGACAGAATGATCCCGCCGCCCAAGAACTCGTTGATGCAGCAAACGATCTTGGCCTTTCAATCCATACCGCTCATACCGCGACCGGCTGGCTCATTGAGGGCGATATAAGCCTCAACGAGGTTCAAAAAATGGGTGAGTGTCTCTTTACGGATCCGGTCACCGAAGTTTGTAGAGTTGCGAAGGCTGGAGATGAAGTATTAGTCACAAACCCTCCTGGATCGGCAGGAGCTCACAATCTCATACTCCATGTTCTTCCGAAACCCGGTGTCACTGACCCGGCCGCGGAAAGCGCCAAGGACGCAATGCTGGTGCTGGGAGTTCAGGCAACAGCAATTCGAAGTGTTAAAAAATACTGGTTACCGGAAGATTGCATTACTCCGAAACAAGCAGAGGATATTGCTTGGAAACTGCTTGCCAGTGAAGCCATTCACGAAGTTGTACTTGGTGCACTACAGCTCACCAAACTAAGTGGTGGTAATGAGTGGGCACTCGAACGCAAACAAGTGCCACTTCATGGACTGAGTGACTCCGACCTTGAAGAACTCAGTCGCCGGCAATGTCTTGCCCTCACAGCAAATGAATTGCATGCCGTCCGAGACCACTTTCATACTCTTGATCGGGAGCCGTTTGAAATTGAACTTGAGACAATTGCCCAGACATGGAGCGAGCATTGCTGCCACAAAACGCTTGGGAGCCCGATCGATCATCGCGGTCCTCACGGCGAGTCTTGCTATGACAACTTGCTGAAAGAAACCGTTTTTGCCTCAACGGAAATTATACGTAAGCAACTTGGAGCAGACGACTGGTGCGTGAGTGTTTTCCGTGACAATTCTGGTGTTGTTCGCTTCGATGGTGACCACGACATTTGCGTAAAAGTTGAAACGCATAACCATCCTTCAGCTATTGAACCATATGGGGGCGCTGCGACAGGTCTCGGTGGTGTCATCCGGGATGTACTCGGTACTGGCCACGGTGCAAAACCGTTGGCAAATTTAGATGTCTTCTGTGTAGCACCTCTAGAAACATCTCCCGCAACAATTCCACCTGGCGTCATACCACCAAAAAGATTGCTTCACGGAGTTGTCGCTGGCGTTCGAGATTACGGTAACCGTATGGGCATCCCAACCATTGCAGGCGCAGTAGCCTTCCACCCTGGATACCTTGGAAACCCACTCGTCTTTTGTGGCACTGTAGGTATTATGCCTCGGGATTCTGCGGATGGCCGGATTGAACCTGGTGATCTTGTAGTGACTGCAGGCGGTAGAACAGGCCGTGATGGCATTCATGGAGCGACGTTCTCAAGCATTGAACTTTCAAGTGAAAGTGAAAGTAAATCAGGGGGATCAGTTCAGATTGGTCATGCTATCCACGAAAAGACACTTACTGATTTTGTATTAGCTGCTTCTGAGGAAAACCTCTTCAATGCCATCACAGACTGTGGTGCTGGGGGCTTATCAAGTGCTGTCGGAGAAATGGGCGCTGAGATGGGCGCTGAAGTCGACCTAAAAAAGGTGCCACTCAAATATGATGGTCTTTCAGCAACTGAAGTATGGATCTCGGAAGCGCAGGAACGAATGGTACTTGCTGTCGCTCCTTCGCAGTGGCCACGTCTTGCAGAAATTGCCAGACAGGAAGGTGTTGAAGCCACTCCCATTGGTACATTCACCGGGAATGGACAACTGGTACTTCGGTGGAATGGAGAACTTGTTGGCGAATTGAATTGCCATTTTCTTCATGAAGGTCGACCACGGCAGCGTCTACAATCTCAATTTAATCCACCACAAAAGACACCTCTGTGTTGGTCTCTTGAGAACACTACCTTCGAAACGGTGCTGCTTGAACTCCTTCAGTCCGAAGATATCGCAAGCAAAGAATGGATTATTCGACAGTACGACCATGAAGTGCAAGGAAAAAGTGTTCTTAAGCCTTTACTTGGACCAATGGGAGGGCCAGCTGATGCTACCGTGATACGAGGCGTGCTCGGTCGGCCACGAGGCATTTCGATAGGTATCGGTCTTAAGCACCACCTCGGGCCCATTCATCCATTCGAAATGGCTGTCGGTGGCATCGTGGAAGCTATTTCTAATTGCATCGCATCAGGAGCTGATCCGGAACGAATAGCGTTGCTTGACAACTTCTGCTGGGGCGACTGCCGACGACCAGATTCACTCGGAACGCTGGTAGAGGCATGCCGTGGATGCTACGAAGCAGCGATTGCCCTGAGAGCACCATTTGTGAGTGGTAAAGACAGCCTGAACAATGTCTTCACATGGAAAGACAATGCCGGTGTCACGCACGAGCAATCGATACCACCAACATTACTAGCTACAGCCATTGGTCAAATAAATGATGTGAACTTGTGCGTTTCATCTGATTTCAAAAAAAATTCTAATCGAATAGCTGTTGTTGGCGTTTCGACAACAGAACTAGGTGGTAGTCACCTTTCTGTTATCCGCCGAGTCACTGGAGGGGATGTTCCAAAGGTAGATTTTGAGAAATGCAAGGAAGTCTTTCGGAATATTTACAGACTTAACCAGCAACGACTACTTGCATCGTGTCACGACCTCTCTGATGGAGGTCTTGGTGTGGCTTTGGCTGAAATGGCTATCGGTGGCGGATTAGGTGCCACCGTTGACCTTGCAAAAATACCATTTCACGATCTCCAAAAAACACTAAAGCATGATGACCTCATTGACTTGCTTAAGGTTGCTTTCGCAGAAACTCCCGGGCGTTTTTTGATTGAAGTTAATGAACAAGATGCTGCCGCAGTCGAAAGCACGCTCGGCAGTGTTCCGTGGTCATGGATAGGCCATGTCACTGAAAATAATGTGCTCACAATTTGCTGTGGTGACCATTCGATCATCTCCCAAACATCTGTTGTCACACTTGCAACTGCTTGGCGAAAACAAAGTAATACTCAAACATCAGGTACGAATTAAGGAATATTTGTATGCTTGCCCCACGCGCTCTCATTCTTCGTGGCCCAGGGACGAATTGTGACGAAGAAACTGCCCACGCCTTCGAACGTGCTGGTGGTCACACAAAACGCGTTCATGTTCAGACTTTGGCCCAGTCACCTTCTCTTTTAGATGATTTCCAGATCTTCTGCATTCCAGGTGGATTTTCATATGGTGATGACATAGCCAGCGGAAGAATCTTAGCACTCGAATTAACTCAGCGGCTTGGTGATGCACTCCATAAATTTCACCAACGAGGCGGACTGATTCTTGGAATTTGCAACGGGTTTCAGGTATTACTGCAGACAGGATTGCTTTCCCCGGAGTGGGCCCCTAACCAACGTAGGGCTACGCTTGCGCGGAATACGTCCGGAAGATTTGTCGACTGCTGGGTACATTTACAAGCTAAGCCTGGAAACTGTGTCTTTCTTCAAGGACTTGACCACTTCGAACTGCCTGTTGCCCACGCCGAGGGGCGATTCATAACTTCTGATGAAGCGTCGCTTGAAAAACTTGAAACAGGTGGCCAACTAGTACTTCGATATGCTCCGAACAGAGATGGCCAGCAGACAAACCCTAATGGCTCTATCCAAAATATAGCCGGCATGTGTGACACAACAGGCAGAATCCTTGGCCTTATGCCACATCCAGAACGCTTTATTGAAGCAACCCAACACCCTGCCTGGTCAGGTCGACTAGACCCAGAAGCTGATGGTGCGGGCCTTACGTTTTTTCGTAATGCACTACGGGTAATAGGAAAAGATGTAGGTTGACCCCGAATGCCTGTTCTTCCTACTCTCCACCTCGCACTATTTTCCTTCCTCAATACCGGGCTGTTGATCGCGTCATGGATACTCGCTGTCAAACTTCCATCATCTGCCAGAAATTGATACTACTTTTTTCATTTGTTCTGTTGGTTGCCAGTGGTTGCCAAACACCGTTTGCCAACAGCTTTTTAACAACTGCATCCAGTGAAGCTATTGAGAAACAAATTGATACTGGCTCAAATCTGTCAGCTACTCACAATCATCTTGAAACTATACCGCTCGAATTCACCTTCTTACGTTATGCCGAAGAAGACCTCGAGTTAGGTGATGAACTCTGGCAAGTTATTGATGAGCAATGTCTACCAGCAAACCTTAGACATCGCCTAAATGGCAATGGCATACGAGCTGGTGTTGTCCGTGGTAATCTTCCAAACGCATTAGCTCATCGCCTTTCTTCTACTTCCGACACATTTAACAACGAGCCTAGTGACAGCCCCCTTGCAGTTGACAGAACAGTCGTAAAACGTGTAATCCAAACACTTCCTGGCCGCACAAATGAAATTGTCTCCACACCACGCCTTGAGGAGCTCATTCTCTTGGAGCATGGCAGTCGGTCCACAATTGATAATGTATCTGGCCAAACCTATCGAGATGCCAGCGCTGTATTCGATGTACGTGCAACTCCCTCTGCTGATGGTGGGATTGAAATAGAACTCCTGCCGCTGATTCGTCATGGGCCAATAGAACGCAATTGGACTGGTGATGATGGAGCCTTTCGTCTCGAAGCAGGTCAGCGCAAAACAGTTATGAATAAATTGGAATTTAAACTGCGATTACCAGCCGACGGCACTCTTATTCTTTCTTCAGTTGGCCCGCCCTCTTCTGGCCTAGGTGACGCATTCTTTCGTGATCCGCAAGGTCGACATGAAGGCCGTAGACTTCTAGCGATTCGTTCAATGACAAGAACCGTCGACCCGATATTCCTCGAAAACTCAGTAGTTAACGTCGAAGACTGACAAAATGGGCAAGGCTGGATGTCCAACGGGCTTTCTTTCCGATGAATTGGTTCGAGCGTGACATTTTTGCCGATGTCTACCCCTAGGCAAATTATCCGACTACCGATGTATTGCAAGATCCTCGGTAGCAAAAACCTCTTTCGGCGCATAAGGCGAGGCAATGAGCAGCAACGGTACCCAAAAAAATGTAAGTAAGACTCTTCAAAGGCCCAAAGCAAGCACTGTATTTGCTGCGGCTTTTCTTGCTGGTGCAGCCGCTGCAGTCGGCGTCAATCGCGCGTTGGATGTTCACCTTGCACAGAATGTTCCTCAAGTTGCAAGTGAGCCAATTTTTGTAGCACTCCGAACCCTACCAGAAGGTTCGCCTATTACTATTTATGATGTGGCCCTTCGGGACTGGCCGGTCGCTATGCTTCCTGCTACTGCACTGCGCTCAAATGCAACATTTGATGGATTTGTGTTACGACATCCACTCCGCGAGGGGCAACCTGTTCTATCTCTACAGCTTGCAAAAAGTTCTCATGTAGCGCCGCAACAGATTGCTGCAGTGACTCGAACAACGCCAACAACAAATCGGCCACAGAAAACCTCTGCACCAGCTTTTATTCCCTACCATGCTGCGCCTCCGATACCAGCAACAATGTCCCCTACGGTGAACAAGAAAACAAAACTTAATAATAATGAGAATCTTGCGATCCAAGCTCCAGAGTTAGCTTCACAACCAACTGAACAAGAACTCACCGTTCAGAAAAAAACGTTGACACATGACTCTACGTCCGTCGTAGCCAATTCGGAGCCAGTACAATCAGCAGCTAACCAAAGTGATCCTTCTGATCCTGATAGGAAAAAGGAATCTACAGACCTACAAAATAAAGTCGCGGGCTCAGGCTCCATAGCCTCAAGTGAGAATGTTCTCGAAAAACCTTCTGCTCAAGAGCTTGCACCTGTTTCCCAGCCTGAACAAAAAATGATTGCTGCAACCGTAGAAGAAAAAACAGAATCTAACGAAAATACGACAGAAAACGGTTCTACCGAAACATCCGTAAAGGACCTCGTTTCAGCGAAAGGGGATCAGCTAGATGACAGCCCATTGACCAAACAACCTGTACAGAAGGCTCATGATGGAAAGACCGGGAACGTTGTCATAAAACAACCGTCTCCTCCAATATCTGCTGAGGAAAAAGTTCTTGTTGGAAAGGAAACGTCGCCTGAACAGGTTCTTGCAATAACAAATAATACTGCTAGCTCTCAACTACCAACTGATGCACCAGCAACAGACACAGTTGATGAATCTCCTTCAGACAACAAGACCGCGACTGCAACAAGCCCAAGCCTCACTCCAACACGAGTAGAACCTGTTGATATCACGCAATCGATTGTTGCCGAGGCGGAAAGTCGTAAAACCATCCAGAATGCATCTTCTGTGAGCGCATCACAACAAAAAATTGAATCGACTGAAGCTCCCACAATGTCGAGCATGGTGAGACCAACACCAACGGCAGCAAAACAACAAACCATGAGATATCTCGTTGTTCCAGAGCGCATCGCAGTTCAAGTTGATCATGCATTCACTAGTCCACAGGTATTGGCACCACCAGTTCGTCCAAGTAAAACAAATGTTCCTTCAAAAAAGAGTAACGTTCGTCCTCTTCCAAAAACAGCCACCACAAACACAAGATTGTTGCAACCAAATATCAACCAGAATCGCCAGACGCCAAAAACAGCGGCAACACCACCGCCTCAGCGACTACAGGCGACGGCAGGCAATCCTCCACGACCTCAGGCAACCGTAAAGGCGGAGAACCAGGTAGCGACACGTGGAGCCAACAAAGAAACTTCAAAAGAACCCATACGGCGATCATTTTTCCCAAAAATATCTGCCGGTCTGAGTGCTGTGGGCCAAGAGTGGCGAGAATTTCGTGATGGACCGAGCACTTCAGAAGAAAATTCAACCAGCAGACAGGCAACACAAAATAGTCCAATGCAGCAACGATCTGCTTCTCGTCCGCAGCAGTCACGATAATTAGGCCAACAACAGTATTGAGCTGGCAAACTCACCGTTGTGTACGGACAAGTTTGAAAACACCAATTATTAAGAATACAGCTGCGACACCGCTCGAGAGTAAAAGCACCCAGGAAGCACCTCGCTTCAGTGACATCTGTTGAGCGAATTGCTTTTCAACTCGCCATTGTGGGCGGGCGACTGTCGTTTTCGAGAAATGCTTTTTCCAGGCATCGTAAACCTCAGTATTTGTTTTTTTGTTCATTTGTTTACGAATGGCGTCTACTTGGATGGGGGACTGAGTCGGTAGACGCAGCCAGATGCCAGCAGCCATAAACACAATAAAAAAGGTAGAGCCTAGAAGAATAAGGCCTTTTGAAGTGTTCCATGCCGGCTGAGCACGAACACCCTCGTCCTCGACGAGTGGCAGTTTTGATAATTCGCCAAATTTCGGTACCGCGAGACGATTACCACACACGGCACATAGTATCTCCCCACCAGCTTGCCCGGCACGCACATGGCAGATCTCACCACACTGACAGGCTAATTGATAATTTTTCACGATCAAGAAACCTCTGAAGTTGCCCGAAGATTCACCACTGCCCCACTGTTTTACCATTGGCCGTCTCACGACCGCTACTTTGTGCGAGGTTTGCCATAAGAAATACTCGCTTTTGAAGCCCTAGGACTGCATAATCAAGAGTCCACATCACAATCAGACCTCGGAAAGCTTGTCTTGGCAACCCTGCACTTCCTACGTCCGCAAGCACCGAAATATTCAACGACCGATGAGATCAATCCAAGAGCATTACCGCTTTCGAAAAGAGCTAATTCCCTTAAAATCTACTCCGACACGTGATTTAGCTAAAAAATGCCCTTTCTTTTGCCCTATCCGCCCAACTCTTCCCTTTTACCGATAATTGATTTTTTTTCACCACTGGACTTGCTCGCTACTTGAATCACACTGTCCACCACGCGAATGATGTTCAAGTGCTCCAGAGACAAAAGACCTTCCCAGAGATTTAATACATACACAGCCACGCTCAAAACGGTGCAACATTTGCCGAAAACTTCATGATTTTGACCTCAATATCCCCCTTTTCATACCCTTCATATATTGTTTTTGCCACCGCTTGATTCCCATTAACCCACTCATTCGTTCTGTTTCTTAGGGTACCGTCTGGTATCTCAGGAAATGACAACTAGGATTTGATTACTTTCCGTTTTTCAGTTGTTGAAAATTAAAGGAGTTCTGACTTGTACGACTCGCTCTTGGATGAACTTGAAGATGATGTTGTTGCCCGCCCTAGAGAAGTTGAAGAACTTGGTGACAAGGTTGCTGAAGCTGAAGAAGCAGAAGCAATTCTTGATCATGATACTGCTGACTCAGATTTGAGGACAACAGATGGCAACCAAATTGATACTACCGGACAGCCCTCTTCAGCAGCCAAGACGAGTGGAACAGTTGATGAAAATGAGACAGAAGATGCACTTGCAGAGCAAATAGAAAACTGGTCAGACGATCCAGTTCGTATGTACCTGACTCAAATGGGTGAAATACCACTGCTTACAAGAGCTCAAGAAATTTATTTGGCTCGACAAATTGAAACAACCAGGTCACAGTTTCGTGCCAAACTTCTGGAATGTGAATATGTTTGCCTGAACGCTTACAAAGTGCTTAGTCGTGTTCACCGAGGTGAACTACCTTTTGATCGTACCGTACAAGTTTCAGTAACTGACCGTTTGGAAAAAGAACAAATTCTTGGACGTCTCCCGCACAATCTCCAGACCCTCGAAGTATTAATTGGCCAAAACAAAGCTGACTACCGAATAGCTCTTTCAAAACGTGCCCGCACGACAGAACGAAGGAAAGCGTGGGCTCGCTTAGGCCGGCGCCGCAAACGCTGCGTTCGGTTGATTGAAGAACTTGGTCTCCGCACTCAGCGTATAGAGACCATGATCCCCACTCTCAATGGCTTTATTCGCCGTTTGAGAGAACTTAAAATCAAAATAGACGCCCACAAACGGACTAAGCAGCCGGCATCAAACAGGCAAAACCTCGTTGACGAATATCGAGCAATATTGAAGGCATGCCAAGAAACACCGCGAAGCCTCAAGCGGCGCATGAAAGAGATAAATGAGATCTTTGCACGTTATCAACGTGCCAAACGAGGGCTTTCCGAGGGAAATTTACGCCTTGTTGTCTCAATAGCAAAAAAATATCGGAATCGTGGACTTTCATTTCTTGACTTGATTCAAGAAGGAAACGCCGGCTTGATGCGTGCGGTTGACAAATTTGAATACCGTCGTGGTTTTAAGTTTTGCACTTACGCCACCTGGTGGATTCGACAGGCAATTACACGAGCAGTTGCAGATCAAAGCCGTACGATTCGCATTCCTGTTCATATGGTAGAGACAATGAGTCGGGTTCGAAATGTAGCTCGTCAACTCCTCCAAGAATATGGTCGTGAACCAACAATTGAAGAAATAGCCGCACGAGCCGGAACACCAGTAGATGAAACTCGTCGTGTCACAGCAATGAGTCGCTATCCTATTAGCTTAGATCGTCCTGTCGGCAACAGTGAAGACAGTCACTTCGGTGATCTCCTGCCCGATACTGGCGCAGAGAATCCTGCTGTTGGTGCTGCTCAAGAGATGTTACGAAACCGTATCTCAAAGGTTCTTAAGAGTCTCTCTTACCGTGAAAGAGAGATTATTAAACTTCGATACGGCCTCGGTGATGGCTACAGCTACACACTAGAAGAAGTTGGTCACATTTTCAAAGTAACTAGAGAGCGTATTCGACAAATCGAAGCAAAAGCAGTGCGTAAACTGCAAGCACCGGCACGCAGCGAAGAACTCTCTGGCTTTATCGATTAAAAACCTTCACCCCATGTATCACTGGCTCCATACACGATTTTGATCCTGTGCTGCGACAATAGTCGCATAACAAAGCCTTTGCGAATCTGACTCCAGAAGCATGGTTTACGACGGTGCGGGTGTCAGTAAGGTCTGCAATGTACGTTCGTGCCCAGCAACTCTTCGCAATACTTTTTGTTGTGGCAGAAATTGTCCCTCCAATAAGTGTTGAAAACACTGTTCAGGCAAGCACCCAAGAAGCCATTGGAAAGAACTCAGAAAAGGTCGCCCAAGATAAACCACAGGCTCTGCACCATATTTGTGAAGCAATGGCACAGAGTGGTTTTTTTTCTGGTACGGTTCTGGTTGCTGAAAACAGTCACGTGATTTATCGAGAAGCATTTGGCCTGGCAAACAGAGAATGGAAGATACCAAACTCAGTTGATACAAAATTTCGTTTGGCTTCTGTCAGCAAACAGTTTTGCAG
>JABHNP010000007.1 GCA_018694455.1 Planctomycetaceae bacterium
AACAGCCGTTTTATAAAAGCAAATTTGGAAGAGGTGGTTCGGCAAGATTACATTCGGACTGCTCGAGCCAAAGGCGCGGGACCTTGGCGTGTCCTCGTGCATCATGCCTTTCGGAATACTTTGATTCCGCTCGTAACGCTTCTTGGATTATCACTTCCAGCGCTGGTTGGTGGCTCTGTGATTATCGAACAAATCTTTACTTGGCCAGGCATGGGGCGACTCTTCTTTGAGAGTATTCGGGAACGAGATTACCCAACCATTATGGGTCTCACATTAATGTTTAGTGTGCTTACGCTCGTCGGCCAATTACTCGCAGATATTCTCTACAGCATTGTTGATCCCCGGGTGAATGTGGAGTAATGAAACAGCAAACGAATAGCGTGACAGAAGAAATCGATATCACAAAGCCGTCACAAGGATTTTGGTCGGACGCATGGCAGAGGTATCGTCGTCGACCAATTGGAATGCTTGCGCTGGGGCTTGTTGTTTTTCTTGCAATCGTGGCTCTTTTTGCACCAGCGATTGCAGGGACAAAGCCAGTGGTATGCCGGTATAAAGGCAACATTTATTTTCCGTGCCTTGGTTACTTTAACCGTAGTTGGGAAGCACCAATATTTACAAAAGACAAATTTCGTGGCACCTACCCCACTAATCTAGAACAGAAAGATTCTCAGAGTTGGGCGGTATGGCCACTCATTTTTCAGGATCCGTATCGACGTGTACGAGAGAATGAATGGCCTGGGCGGCGTGCAAATCCGTCTCGTGATAAAGGGCATCCAAACAGATTTAATCTTTTTGGTACTGATCAATATGGTGTCGATATTTTTGCAAAAATGGTTCATGGAACCACGATTGCATTGCTCGTGGGATTTGTTTCCATGGGATTAGCCGGTTCAATCGGTGTTTTAGTTGGAGCAATCGGTGGTTACTTTGGTGGTTGGGTCGATATGATAACAAGTAGGCTGACCGAGATTGTCATGTGTATTCCGACATTGGTATTGATTCTGGCCCTTGTAGCCGTTGTCGAGAAGCCCACTATTTGGAAAACGATGGCGATTATTGGTGTGACCGGATGGACAGGAATTGCGCGGCTCACGAGGGCAGAGTTCTTGAGGCTTCGGCAGACAGAATTTGTGATGGCTGCTAGGGCATCGGGAGCGGGTCCACTCAGGATTATGTTTAGGCATATCTTGCCGAACGCATTAGCTCCAGTACTAGTACCAATAACATTCGGAATTGCTTCAGCAATTTTAGTCGAGGGTTCATTATCATTTCTCGGATTCGGACCGCCACCACCAACAGCGAGTTGGGGCTCGGTTTTGAATAGCGCCCGTAGCAATCTTCAACTGTGGTGGTTGGTTGTTTTCCCCGGTGCGGGCATATTTCTAACTGTTCTGGCTTACAACCTTGTTGGGGAAGGTTTGCAAGAAGCGACTGATCCAAGATTGCGGGAGGCAAAAAAGTAATGACTGCTCTTCTCGAAATAAAAGATCTAGTCACTGCCTTCCATACGGCAGAAGGAAGACTTCCAGCCGTTGACGGGGTGTCTTTGTCAATTGAGCGAGGGCAGACACTAGGTTTAGTCGGTGAAAGTGGCTGTGGTAAAAGTGTGACAGCCATGTCGACACTACGACTTATTGCATCACCTGGCCGCATCGAGTCAGGGTCAATTCTGTTCACCACGGAGGGCGAGAGCATTGACCTCGTCAGTGCTTCCGAGAAACAGTTGAGAAACGTACGAGGTGGTCGTATCGGTATGATTTTTCAGGAGCCGATGACAAGTTTGAATCCAGTTTTTACGATTGGTGATCAAATTGCAGAAGTCGTTCAACTGCATCGCAGAGTTACTCGTTCTGAAGCAAGAACACGAGCTCTTGAAATGTTGCACCTTGTTCGTGTTGCTGATCCAGAACAAAGGCTGGACGCTTATCCACATCAGTTGTCTGGAGGTATGCGTCAGCGAGTAATGATTGCAATCGCTTTGGCGTGTGAGCCAGAATTGATTATTGCTGATGAGCCGACAACGGCTTTGGATGTCACGATCCAGGCTCAAATTTTGGACCTTCTTGGTGACTTGCGGTCGCGTCTTGGTACAGCTGTTTTGCTCATTACCCATGACCTGGGTGTTGTCGCTGAAACGTGTGACAGCGTTGCAGTCATGTATGCAGGAAAAATTGTTGAGCAGGCATCTGCCGCAGAGCTTTTTCGTCATCCACTTCATCCATACACCATAGGGCTGCTTCAATCCCGGCCCGATCTTGATAACCGTGATAGTGGTCCGTTGGCGACAATTCATGGAATGGTTCCGCCACCACAAGACTTCCCTTCTGGGTGTCGATTTCATCCACGCTGTAGTTATGCCACGTTGCCACAGTGTAGTTCAGAGGTCCCGTTACTTCGCGAGGTTATTCCAGGACACTTTGTTCGCTGCCACTTTGCTGAGGAGATCAATTTGTGAATGAA
>JABHNP010000413.1 GCA_018694455.1 Planctomycetaceae bacterium
ACCGGCCTCATACTTCGTTTGGAGGTCTTGTGAAATCGAAAAGACGCCCTCGATCTCCTGCGGGGTGAGATCTTCTACAACTAAAAAATTACGCATTAAGACGCCATCGAGCTTGGGTGAATGTTGAGCAGTTTGGTTACTGCTTTGAAAGTTAGCTACGCATTATTTTCTGCTGGCAACGTCGAGGATTGCTTCTGTGAGGATCTGACATCCTTCTTCAATTTCCGCGTCGGTTACGGTCATTGCTGGAAGAAGTCGTATAACATTGCCTTGCGTGCAATTTACGAGCAGCTGCCGTTCAAGGCAGGCTTGTACAACTGCAGCACCATCAATAGAAAGTTCAATGCCAATCATCATTCCTTGAATTCTAATATCACTCACACAGTCACATTTACTTTTTAATGTACTAAGTTGATTATAGAAAAGTTCTGCAGCCTTTTCGACATGACTCAGTAGGTTCTGCTCCTCAATCATTTGTATTGCAGCTATACCGGCCGCCGCGGCAATAGGATTGCCGCCAAAAGTTGCAGCATGCATACCTGGTCGTAGGTGTTTTGCTAGTTCGGGTGTCGTAAGCATTGCGCCACCAGCAATACCGGCACACAGGCTTTTTGCTAACGTCATCACATCTGGAGTCACATCTGTATGTTGATAACCAAACCACTTGCCAGTTCTTCCACAACCAGACTGAACTTCATCAAAAACGAGTAGCAGGTCGTTGTCATCGGCAATCTTCCGAAGCCCTCTCAGGAATTCTTTTGATGCCGGTACGATTCCGCCTTCTCCCAAAATGGGCTCGATAAGAATACCTCCGGTCTGCTCATCAACTAACCCCGCAACTGCATCCAGGTCTCCATGTGGAGCAAATTGAAAGCCCGCAACCATTGGCCCCAAGCCATCGTGGTACTTAGGCTGTGCCGTGGCAGAAAGACTACCCATCGTACGGCCATGAAAACCGCCCTCAAATGTAATGATTTTATATCTTTTCCCCTCGGATCGTAGCCGAACAAGTTTTATCGCAGCCTCATTGGCCTCGGTTCCGGAATTACAGAAAAATGCCTGTCCTCCAAATGAACGCTCGGATAGAAGTTTTGCCCATGTTCCTTGAGGCTCTATGTACCAGGTATTCGGGACATGAATCAGTTTCTCAACTTGCCTCTGCACAGCTTTGACAACTGGACCGGGGCAATGGCCTAATAGGTTACAGCCCCAGCCTGGAAATAAGTCGAGATAGCAATGCCCATCAGCGTCCCAGACGCGTGATCCTTCTCCACGCACGAGGCACACATTGAAACGTCGATAATTAGGTATGACGTACTGCTCGAATGACTTGATGACAGTTTGCGTCTCTGGTCCAGGTTGTTGGGCATCTGTCGAATGGAGTGCGTCGATTGTTGCCATGAAAAAGCTCTTAGGAGTTGTGGTTTGTAATGCGGGTTTTGGCGATGAGTTATTGCCTACGGATACTGCTGAACCGACTCTTTAGACGAGTCAGCAACTAGTTCAGTTCCGACTCCACTTGTTGTGTAAATTTCAAGCAGAAGTGAGTGACGAAGGCGGCCATCAATAATATGGATTTTTTTGACACCCTTCTGAAGGGTGTCAAGACAGCCTTCAATCTTTGGGATCATTCCTTCAGCGATTGTGCCAGAACGTATTAGTTCTCTTGCTTTGGAAACAGTTAGGGAATGAATGAGACTGTCTGGGGATTTCATGTCTTGTAAAACTCCCGGAATGTCGCTGAGAACCACGAGTTTTTCCGCATTGACAGCAGCAGCAACTGCTGTGGCAGCAGTATCGGCATTGATATTTAGCTTCTCACCGTCAGTGCCCATCGCCATCGAAGGAATCACGGGGACCTGTCCGGCGTATGAAAGATTGTCGATAGTGAGACGATCGACTTCAGTTATTTCACCAACTCGTCCAAGCTCTATGTGTTCTCCATTTTTGCCTTGCAGCGTGAGAGGTTTACCAAACAATACATTTGTAGAAAGAAAATTAAGGGACATAGCCCGGCCACCAAATTCCTCAATGTTCGCAACCAATTCATGATTGAGTTCGGTTGCAAGAACTTTTTCTACTATTCCAAGCGTTTCTGAATCTGTATATCTTCTGCCTTGTACGAACTTAGGTGTAATGCCCGCTGCATCCATTGCACGAGATATTGCTTTTCCACCACCATGCACGACTATGACTCGCATGCCCAACGTGGTCATGAAAACAATGTCAAGAAGTAAATGTCGTAACGCATCTGTGTGTTCCAGAATGCTGCCACCCAACTTAATGACCGTGGTTGTGTCTCGGAATTTTCGTATCCAGCCAAGCGCCTCAATGAGCGTATCGGCCTTCTCAATGGCTTGTTGGGGGGTGAGACTAATAAATGGATCGGCCAAAGTGGTGCTCCTCTACCGACAGGAGTCGGTCTCTTCGAAACAACCAATTCTAGCCTTTAAAAGCCGGTGCATAAAGGCATCTCATGAAGCAAGAAGCTGAGTTTTGAGTAAAAGCTGGGACTTTAGCGACTTTTTTTCGAGTCTTCTTCTCCTGAGGAAGTACCTTTGCCCTCAGGTTCAAGGAGGATGGATGCGGAGTTGATGCAGTAGCGGAGTCCTGTAGGTGGGGGGCCATCATTGAAAACATGACCAAGATGCGCTCCACAGCGACGACATGTTACTTCTGTTCGAATGCCAAATCCGGGCATGCTTGCGAGCGATCGGTCCTCGTGTTCCGCAACCACATTCCCTTTGACATTCTCTTTTTTTCCATCAATCGGGGCGTAAAAACTTGGCCAGCCGCAACCGCTATCAAACTTCTCACCTGAACGAAATAACGGTTCGCCGCAGCAGATGCAGCGGTATGTGCCAGGAGTTTTCGTGTTCCAGTAGGCACCTGAAAAAGCACGCTCAGTTCCTTTTTTTCGCGTTATTGCAAATTGTTCACGAGTCAGTCGTTTTCTCCATTCGATGTCCGTCTTCGGAATCTCACTATCTGGGATTTTCCCCTCATCAATCGAGTTCTTTTTCGTGCTGTCAGTCATGCGTTTTTCTCTGGATTGATTGTCTTCGTCGGCGAATGTCATAGTGTAAAACATAATCATCAAGAGAATTGCCAAGACTTGTGATAATGCCGCACTGTTCGAAGGCCATGATTTTGGAGTCGTGGTTGATGTAATTGCCATGGA
>JABHNP010000095.1 GCA_018694455.1 Planctomycetaceae bacterium
AAGCCGCAACACAACGTGATCATATTTGATATTCGTTATTCCCCTTCACATGTGTCGACATGAGCCCGTCTTTTCTTCTTATATTGATCCCATTACTGCCTCTTCTGGCAGCTCTTACCTCTATTATTTTTGGGCGCCGACTTGGATCCCGAGCGCATTTACCTGCCGTTATAGGCCTCGCATCAGCAGCCGTCGTTGCGTTGGCTCTCCTTGTTGTGACTGTTCGCAGTCGAGGAACTGCAGAAACGCCTCGTCCTATTGATATAACCACGACGCTTTGGCAATGGGCGACTATCGATAACGCATATCTACCAGCTATTAATTCACAAGCTGCAGTTCCAGGAGTTGCTGTCGGTGACGATGCCTACAGCGCTCGTCCATTTTCAATTTCAATTACGATGCGACTCGATCCATTAACGGCAACAATGCTCACGATTATTACGAGCATTGGACTTCTTGTTGCCATCTATTCAATCGGATACATGCATGGTGACCCTGGATACCCCAGATTCTTCGCGCTTGTAGCCATGTTTGTCTTCTCAATGTCAATGCTCGTAGCCGCAAGCAATTTCCTCCTTGTGTATGTCTTCTGGGAGGCGGTTGGCGTTTGTAGCTACTTACTTATTGGCTTCTGGTTTCAAAAACCAGCAGCAGCCAAGGCTGCTAAAAAAGCATTTCTTGTGAATCGAATCGGTGACTTCGGTCTCGCAGTTGCTGTATTCCTGCTCTGGCTCACCTACGGAACCCTTGATTTCCATGACACGTTTTCTTCCGAAGGCACGATTCTGCCAGGTATTCTTGGCCAGACTCGTCTCGCTGATATCGGCGGATACGTCAGTGGAATTGTAGGGACAGCAATTTGTCTTCTTTTATTACTGGCAGCCTGCGGAAAAAGTGCTCAATTACCGCTACATGTCTGGTTACCTGACGCTATGGAAGGCCCTACTCCTGCAAGCGCTCTTATCCATGCTGCCACAATGGTTACAGCCGGTGTGTATCTTATTGCTCGTTGTGCACCACTTTATATGGCATGCCCCGGTGCACTGGTTATGGTCTCAATTGTTGGAACCACGACTGCACTTGTTGCTGCTCTCATCGGAACTGTTCAAAACGACCTGAAACGAGTACTTGCTTATTCCACTATAAGCCAGCTTGGGTATATGTTTGCGTGCCTAGGCACCGGTACGCTACTCGGATTTACTGCTGCAATTTTTCACTTGCTTACCCATGCTTTCTTCAAAGCTCTTCTTTTTCTCGGTGCTGGGTCTGTCATGCACTCAATGGGCGGGGTGATTGACATGCGGCGATTCGGTGGGCTCCGAAAACTTATGCCTGTAACAGCAATCACATTTCTCATTGGAAGTCTTGCACTTGCAGGAATTGCACCATTCGCTGGTTTTTTTAGCAAGGATGAAATACTTACCTCACTTCACTCAAAAGGTTGGCCGGATGTCCACCACAGCGTAAACGATCAGCACCATGCAACAATTCCAAACATGCCATCACCGCAATCTCGTGGTGACACGATTCATAATGTCGGATACCGAGAATTTTCCAGCTATGGGGAAAACCTTAAGGGCACACGTACGCCAGAAACTGTTGGCCTTGATGCACTCAATCAGCCTATCGTTTGGCGCACTCTTTTCTGGATGGCGCTTGTAACAGCTGGCCTCACAGCCTTCTATACGTTTCGAGCCGTGTTCATGACATTTACCGGCCCGCTTCGAGTTCCTGAAGAAGCTGGTAACCACGCACATGAATCGCCGTCAGCCATGACAACGCCACTAATAGTCTTGGCAGTCCCTGCGATCTTCATCGGTTTCATCCTTTTCGCCACAGAAGGACTTGCTCACTTTCTGGCAGCAACACCTTCTTTTACTGCACCATCTGTTGTGAGTACTGCTACTGCCTCTGCCTTCCACTGGGATCTTGCTATTCAGGGTACGCTTGCGGCAGCCCTTGGCGTTGTCATTGCAGCAGTTGGTCATCTTGGGCGTCGTAGTGATGGCCCCCAACTCGAACGTTGGCTCGGACCATTAAGGTCGTTTTTAGAGCATCACATGTTTATCGATCAATTTTATATTGCCATCATTATAAAACCGATCAAAGCCATCTCGTTTATTGCTGCCCTTTTTGAAAAACATTGTATCGAACGTTTTGTAGAACTCATTGCTCATCTGCCGTTGACACTCGGTGGTGTCACGCGTCGTCTCCAATCAGGACTGCTTCAACGCTATGCTCTTGCCAGCGTTATTGGTGTTCTCGCAATTATTGTGCTTTTAGCGTGGCGGCTGTGATTACTATCTTGTCCACAAAAGATCCCCTGCTTCTTCTTCTGTTTTGATAATTCCATGAATTTGCTCTCCCCGTCAACACATCTACTATTAGTTCTCCTCATGCCTCTGGTAGGTGCTGGCACTATCTGGCTTATCTCAAGCCGTGGACTTG
>JABHNP010000094.1 GCA_018694455.1 Planctomycetaceae bacterium
TGATCTCCTTCGCCGTTCAGCACGACTTGGGCGAGCGTGGAAGCATGACCCAATCTTTGGGCCGGCACCAACTATTACGCCTGTTGCAGGCATAACAGCGCCTTCTGCATAAGCAGTCTGAATCTTCTCACATTTGATTGACTTTTGAGGACTTCCTCAAAAGGTCGTCCTGCACGATATCGGACGTGCAAACATTCAGATTCTCATATTGTCATGTGTCGCCTGACAAAAAAACAAGGACATCATTACTGAAAACAAGCAGGCTCCTGCCGCAGCATCTAAACAATTCTGATGATCGAGAATAGAAACAAAGAGGCTTTCATTAGACCTTCACCTCGCAACCATGAAGCACACACCATGGCACGCAAAGCTCGACTGTCGACTCATCAAAGACACGTCCATCTCCTTCACGAGTCGCTTGAACATCGCTACCTGATGACAGCCGATCTTGCCAATGGAGATTTCTCTGAAGGACTCGCTGGCTGGATTGTCCAGGCAACAGAAACGGCTCATGTTGAAGTCATCGACGTGGGCGACCCAGGTGTTCTCCTTACACCCACTGATACTGGCACGGCTGAAATTATACAGCGGGTACCGGTCTCCCCGGGCACGGCTTATCGACTTTCTTTCACATTGAATAGCAGCAGCGATAGCTATGCCTATGCGGGCGTGCGTGGCCATGCCGGGAAATGGTCTGAACTCTCTACAGGAGAAAATAAGGCGGGGCGATACTCACTCGAATTTGAAACGAGTGCAGATGTATCTGAAGTCACAATATTTGCTCAGGCATACCGTCAGCAAACAGCACCTGTCAGCATAGATGACATTCAACTTACCCTGGCTGCCTCTCCACCACTTTCACCAGAACCCGAGCCACCAATTGCAACACCTCCAGAACTACCTCCAGAGCTACCTCCAGAACCACCACTTGAAACACCTCCTCCCATAGCGAGCGACTCACTTCTAACCAACGGCGACTTTGAATCTGCACTGAATGGCTGGAGTAATATCAGCTCAGCTGGCGGCAACGCTGAGACGATCCCAGGTGGTGCCGGGAGCGTATTGCAGCTGACGCCAAGTGCGGAAGGAACAGCCGCACTTCTCCAACAGGTCGCAGTTGAACCGGCAACCAGCTACAGATTGTCTTTTTCGCTCACGAGTAACGGTGGGAGCTATGGCTACGCCGGTGTTCGTGGCCATGCCGGGAAATGGTCTGAAATTTCAGTTGGTGACAACGCATCAGGGCGGCAGACGCTCGATTTTGTAACGGATGCGAATGTGTCTGAGGTCACCGTCTTTCTTCAGGCTTATCGTCAACAAACAGCACCGGTCGTCATTGACGACATTCGTCTGGAGCCTGCCAACGGCACACCGGCACCAGAACCTGTCAATCCACCACCAACAGACACAACTCCGCCAGATGTATCGCCGCCAGATGTGACACCACCGGATACAACTCCACCGGAAGACCTTCCTCCTCGTGTTGATGGCAATCTTGTCCGCAATGCCGACTTTTCACTTGGTGACCTCTCTGGCTGGCAGTCTTCAGGGCCTGCAGGTGCAGCAACACTCAACGACGGCGTTCTGAAACTGGCCGCAACGCAGGAGGATACCGTTCGTGTTGAACAACGTATTACCGGTCTTCAACCAAAAACGCGGTACGGCTTTGCTGTTCGACTTCGTTCTGAAGAAGGTGCATGGGCATCGTTTGGTGTCGATGCAGGTACACAGAACGCAAAGACAAATTCAGCTGCAGGAGATGCTTGGCAAGAAAAGCGTTTTACTTTTTACACGGCTGCTGACAGCACCGAGGTGAGACTGTTCCTCGAAAGCTATATGGGGCAACCCGGAGCTGTATTTTTTGATGATGTGAAAATTGTTGAAGGCAAACTCACACCAGTAACCCCTCCAGATGACGGTTGGTATACGCTGCCGAAGCCACGCGCATTAGTCAATGCTGGTGAAGAGATGTTGCTCAACAACACGTTTGAAGACGGGCTCACCGGCTGGGTACGCGATCACGCAGAAATAGCAAACAACATGGTCACGCTCACTCCAACCAGTGATGAATCTGCGAGGCTTGTACAAGATATTCCCTTTGCACTCCCACCTGAAACAGCTTACATACTTGAGGCCGTTGTAAGCGGAGGAGGTCCCGGCGCAAGTCTTTCAGTTGCTGGACGAGACGGACTTGCCGCATCTATTCAGATCGAAGACGGAGCATCACGAAGAGTTGTCCTGCCATTCACAACATCATCTGGCTATGAGACTGTTCGAGTCATGCTCGAACAGTACAAGGCAAGCCCAGGAATCCTGACTATTGAATCGGTTTCACTCCTTGCACAAGGGAATGAATGGATCGACACGCCAAACCCGATACCCACACCAACCACAGAGGTCTTATTTGATGATTTCAGCGGCCCACTTGATCCTGAACGATGGCTGATTGTTGATAAGGCATGGGGTGGAGATAACGGCGGTCTTGTTCCCGAAAATGTTGAGCTTGCAGATGGCAAACTACTGCTTCGTGCAAACGGGGACGACTACTCCGGAGACGTTATCGGCCACGGAGATCGGACAACCCGCGTCGGTGCAGGCATTGCCACCCGTGACTACTATGCGTCTGGCCGCTACGAAGTTCGAGCCCGTGTCCCACAGGTTCTCGGTGCAGCCTCTGCCTTCTGGACATTTCATTACATCGAATATTGGCAAAACGATGAGGGTTTCTGGGAAGAACCCAGCAAAATTCGAAACTCTGAAATCGATTGGGAATTCCCTACCGCTCTTCAAACAGGAACTGACGATGATCCGATTTCGTATGACTACGCTCGCGTCAACAGCTGGGGCGGAAAACTTGGTGGCGAAGGAGCACACCACCCGGGCCGAGTAGAAATCATTAATGACGGCGAATACCACACCTACACGATTGACTGGCATGCAGGCGGTGATGGTGAAGTGCCTCGAGTCATCTGGCTGATTGATGGTGAAGAAGTCTATCGACACGAAGGAAATGAATTTGGGCAAGATAATATTCCGTATCGGGCATCTCGATTCTGGCTCGGCATCTGGTTCCCCGCCGCAGGATTTGCTGAACGCATTGAAGGCGAGACGGTATCCCGAGTCGGATGGGCTGGGGATCCAGATTTTGATCAGGCGACTCTCGAAATCGACTGGGTTCGCGTGACGCCGTTTAATGAAGCGAATGACCGCTATGAGCCAGAAACATGGCCGAATGGATTCTATGCAACTCCAGACGAATACCCTGGGGTGTAGCGTCGAGCAATTTTTCGTGCGAAACGATCCATAACCTCAGGCACCCGTTCTCCCTGAACTGCACCTCATTATGAGGTGCGGTTCAGACCTGCTATCTTGAACCAGGCTGGGGAAAGAATCTTCAAAAAGCTCACACATGATTCGCACGAACGCTGAGCAGGCAGTTGATTCTTTTGCAAGAGCATCCGATAGAAAACAGCCTGTCGTCTCTGAATACAGTCGCTGCAATCTTTTTTTAGTGAGAAAAAACCATGAAGCACATTTTCATACGTTCTTTTTTTTACATAACGCTTGCCGTGAGCATTTGCACGCATGCACTCAGCCACGCAGCGGTCAAACTCCCGGGCTTTTTCGGCGACCACATGGTCCTGCAGCAAGAGAGTGAGATTCTAGTATGGGGCTGGTGCGCCCCGGATGAAAAAGTACGTGTGACACTCGACGGCAACGAAGCAACAACCACCGGAGCCAGCAGCGGAACGTGGCGAATAACGCTGCCTGCGATGCGAGCGAGCACCGACCCCTTCACCCTTCGTGTCGAAGGCACAAATACAATTGAAATCAAGGATGTTTTGATTGGTGAGGTCTGGCTGTGCAGTGGCCAGTCAAACATGGAGTGGACGGTTGATCGATCAACGAACCACGACGCTGAAATCACTGCCGCAGACTATCCACTCATTCGTCACATCAAGGTTGCAAAACGTTCCTCAATGTCGCCTCTTGATAACATCGAGGCCGACTGGACAGTCTGCTCACCGCAAGTTGCTGGTAGCTATACCGCAGCCGGTTATTTCATGGCCAGAACGCTTCACAAAGAACTTGGTGTACCTGTGGGCCTGATCAATTCATCGTGGGGCGGGACGCGTGTCGAACCGTGGACACCTCCAGTCGGTTTTGAAAACGTTCCAAAATTACAAAGCGTATATCAGTCAGTAATCGGACGCACTCCTGGCACGGAGCAGTACCAAAACAAACTTCAGCAATTTATTCATTCCAATAAAGCATGGAGCCAGCAGGCTGAAAGCTCACTCACGAAAAACGAAGCAGTCAAACCGAGCCCACCCTATCCTCAAGAATTAAAACCGTTCACCAGCCATCAAGACCCAACCATGCTCTACAACGGCATGATCCATGCACTTGTTGGGTTCCCAATTCGGGGTGCTATCTGGTATCAGGGCGAGTCGAACCATGCCGAGGGCATGCTCTACTTTGAAAAGAAAAAAGCTCTTATTGAAGGATGGCGAAGCTTGTGGGGACAAGGCGATTTCCCGTTTTATTACGTCCAGATTGCACCGTTTCAATATGGTAATGAAGACGGAACTGTTCTGGCACGTTTCTGGGAGGCATAAGCAGCTGTGCAGCAACTTCCAAATACGGGCATGGTTGTGATCAATGACATTGCAACACTGGATAATATTCATCCACCCAACAAACAGGATGTTGGCAAGCGGCTTGCCATGCTCGCACTGAAAAA
>JABHNP010000275.1 GCA_018694455.1 Planctomycetaceae bacterium
ATGGTGTCAAGTTCACCAGACTCTTCTCCAACGTCCACCATGTTGACCACAAGGTCATCAAGAATCGGTGTCTTCGCCTTCGACATATACAACAGCGCACCAATGCCCGGCACGAAAATCGTCCAGAACATGCCAGCTACCATGTTGTAACCAGGCACTGAGGCCTCTTTCATTGGTGGCGCAATCGCTTCACCATCGCGAATTCGATCAGAAACATGCGAAAACATTTTTTCAAACATCTTGTTCCCGGTTGTTTCTTTCGTGATGTTTAAGCCTTCAAGAATCGGAACACCAGCACCAAGCAACGTACCAAGCGTTCGGCATGATCGTGCCACAAGGTTTTTTTCAACAAGCTGACCAAAAATTGGCATCTTCAATGAAAATAAGTCCCACCCCATGGCACCATAATTACTCATCCGCACAATCTTGATGAACCACATAAAACAAAACGGCACGAGCGGAATAAAACACCAGCCAGGCAGCGGCAAAACCATTCTTCCAGGGTCATCACCACTGCCACCGACATACCCTGTCGAAAGAAGTGATGAGAAATCAATAAGCACCTGCGTCATTGGCGGCAACGTTGTACCGAAGTCATCAAAAATGGTTTTAAACTGCGGCACAATTGTAATCATGATGAATGACAAAATGCCGACAGCGACTGAAATAACAACAACCGGGTACACCATCGCACCCTTTACTTTCCTCCGCAGGGCACTGGCACGTTCCATAAACTCACTGAGACGTCGAAGAATCACCTCAAGTGCACCACCCGCTTCACCTGCACGAATCATGTTGCAGTACAGCCGGTCAAAACACTTTGGGCTTTTCGACATCGCCTCAGAAAGTGTCGAACCACCTTCAATCTCATCACACGTATCAAGTAACGCATTCTTTAGCCCACCAGGCTTCTGCATTTCAGCCAGCACCTTCAGGCTTCGCAAAATCGGAAGGCCAGCATCCTGAAGAATCGAAAGCTGTCGCGTGAATAGCGTCAACTCTTTTTGCTTGACCTTCCCTAGCGCAAACGTTCTGCCGGGTTTCTTGCCACCACTACCAGACGCACTCGCCTTCTGAGCCTTGATCTTCGTAACCATGTAGCCCATCGACCGGATGGTGGCCTGGGCTTCGTTCTCATTGGTTGCATCGACGGTATCTCGGATTTCTTTTCCGGTTGCCGCATCGATAGCTTCAAACATGAACGTTGGCATGATGTATCTCGATCAAAAAGAAAATGGAAAGTATCTCGACCTTTTTTACTTACGCCTCAAGAATCGTCTCACGAATCACTTCGTCGGCTGTGGTGTGCCCCTCAAACATATTGACCATCCCCGAATCTCTCAGTGTGACCATACCGGCTTTCCGAGCAAGATCACGAATCTCTTCCGTGGATGCATTTCGAACAACAAGGTCACGAATCTCATCGGTCATGACCAAGAGTTCATACAGACCAAGCCGCCCCTTGTAGCCACTGTTGCTGCACTTGTCACAACCACGACCACGGAAAAATGTTTTCCCAACTACCTGATCGCTCGTTAATTCAAGATCAGCAAGCGTGTCTGCATCAGGGATGAATTCCTCCTTACACTCACTACAAATTCTACGCACAAGCCGCTGAGCAAGTATTGCCTCCACCGTGGCAGTAATCAAAAAGGGCTGTACGCCCATATCTCGCAGTCTGGTCACTGTGGCCGGTGAATCATTGGTATGAAGTGTTGAGAAAACCATGTGTCCAGTCAGTGCAGCCTGAATTGCAATTTCGGCAGTTTCAACATCTCGAATCTCACCCACCAGAATTCGGTCAGGGTCTTGCCGAAGAATCGCTCGCAGTGCCGCTGCAAAGGTCACGCCAATATCTGAATCAATTGGCACCTGCACAATGCCTTCAATGTCATACTCAATAGGATCTTCTGTCGTAATGATTTTGTCATCCGGCTCATTCAACTCTGACAACGCCGAGTAGAGCGTCGTGGTTTTCCCAGAACCCGTCGGGCCTGTTACCAAGATAATTCCATTGGGACGCTTGATGATCTCACGGAACGGACGCAGGATATCGTCGTCCATACCAAGTTTGTCGAGATCAAGCGATACAACGCCACGGTCAAGCACTCGCATGACGACACTTTCGCCAAACAGTGTCGGCAGCACACTGACACGAAGGTCGACAGGGTGACCACTCACGGAAAGCTCGATCCGACCATCCTGCGGCATTCGCCGCTCGGCAATATCAAGATTTGCCATAACTTTAATACGCGTGGTGATCGCAAACGAAAGATGCTTTGGCGGTGGAACCATTTCCTGCAGAACACCATCTGCTTTCATGCGAATCTTAAATTCGGACTCGAATGGCTCAAGATGAATATCGCTGGCATTCTCTTTAATTGCCATCAACAACACAAGATTCAAAAGCTTTCGGACTGGTGCCGAATCTGCCATTGCCTCAGCACTTGTAAGATCGATTGGCCCGTCTTGCAAAAGGCTCTTCGAGGCTTCTTCAAGATCTTTGTCATCTTCCATTTCCTCGACGATCGACTCTACCGTATCCACTTCACCTGAATAGAACTGCTCTATCGCTTTATCAATTTCAGCATCAGTGGCTACGACTACGTGTATCTCATACCCAAGAAAAACACGGAGCTCATCTGCGATCTGAATCTTCTGAGGGTCCGCCGTAGCAATAGTAAGCCGATTGTCATTCAACTCAAGCGGAACAACACGGTACATCTCGGCCATCGTCTTGCTGATGATATCAACAAGACTGTGGGTAATCTGTTTGTCGTACAGCGTGACAAATATTGTATTCCACTGCTCAGCAAGTGCTTCACCAAGTTGCTCATCAGAGAAAAACCCTAGCGAAGCACCCACACGACCTAGCAATTCACCTCCACGAGCTTCTTGTTCGGAGAGCATTTCTTCCAACTGCTCTTCGTCAATCAGCCCAAGGTCTGTCAGGATTTGTCCAAGTCGTTTTAGTGCCATATCACTACCTTTGTCTCATTTCACGCTGAGCTCGTCTCGCGATTTCTTCTTCGTTCTCAAAAATACCCTTCTTCGCGTCTGCAATTCGCTTCATCAGATCATCCGGCTGCTGCGCTTTATACATGACTTCTTCCTCAGCAACCTTCTTCTCTTTCCAAAGACGAAAAAGATGATCATCGAGCAGCTGCATACCCAGCTTTGTACCCGTCTGAATTGCTGAGTTAATACGGAACGTCTTATTTTCTCGAATAAGATTACCAATGGCAGGGGTCACAACAAGAATCTCATATGCGGCAACACGACCACCACCAATCTTCTTCAGAAGTGCCTGCGACACAACTCCAATGATTGTCGTAGAGAGCTGGGTTCGAATCTGCTCCTGCTGGTTTGTCGGGAACGCATCAATAATTCGATTCACGGTTCCTTGCGCAGACGACGTGTGAAGCGTGCCAAACACAACGTGACCGGTTTCAGCTGCTGAGATTGCTGCTTCAATTGTTTCAAGGTCACGAAGCTCACCAACAAGAATAACATCTGGGTCCTGTCGAAGCGCACGCTTGAGTGCCTCTGAAAAACTTGTAACGTCTGTACCAACCTCGCGCTGATTTACTGTGGCCTTTTTGGAGTGATGATAAAACTCAATTGGATCTTCAATCGTGATGATGTGATGATCGTATTCCTCGTTGATCATATTGATGAGGCTGGCAAGCGTGGTGGACTTTCCTGAACCCGTTGGCCCTGTCACAAGAAAGAGACCTCGTGGTCGAGTGACCATACGTTTGCAGACCTCTGGAACCCCGAGCTGTTCAGGGGTAAGCATCGTGTTTGGAATCTGCCGCAAGACCATCGCGATCGTACCACGCTGCTTAAACACACTCACACGGAAACGTGCCATGTCACCAAAAGCAAAGCCGAAGTCTGTGCCGCCCATTTCTGCTAGCTCAGCCTGACACCGTTCTGGAGTAATCGACTTCATCAAACTATTCGTATCATCTGCAGTAAGGACTTTTGTCTTCTGTGGTTTCATTCCGCCGTCTTGACGAAACACCGGCGGCAAGCCAACCGTAATATGAATATCACTGACACCACCTTTTACGGCTGCTGTCAGAAGCTTGTCGATCATGATTGTGCCACCCGCCTCCTCAGGCATGGCAAATTCTTCGTCAGCAGATTTTCCACTTGCATTCGGCTTGTCATTGCTATCGTCTTGAATATCAAGCTCGAGAGCTAAATCGTCGTCTGCCGCTGCTGCCTCTGATGATCCCCGCTGGAGCACAAGCACCTCCGTGCCAGACACCTCAACAACCGATGCATCAATGGGGCCGTGCGAACACGTGAAAGAAAATTTCTGCCGGTCCGCACCATCCGGCATGACGGCTCGTATGAGCGACGCAACAATTTCTGCAGAGACTGGTTGTATTTTGAGTTGTCTCAGTTGTTCACCGATTCGTAGCATCGGAGGAACACCACCTGAGAGCCGAAGCTCTGTGGCATGGTTGTCGAAAGCTACTTTCAACAACTTCTCGATCTGTGCAACTTCAGGAGACGACTGGCTCATAGTGTTATCCGTTCCCGGTGGTTTTGCCGAGGAGATTGATTGGTGACCAATTCATGAAAAGGAATATCATGAAAAGCGAGGCTCTTTTCCAGTGAATCCATGAAATGTGGATTCTGAAAATTCCCCAGTTCCAATTATACCCTGACTGAAATTTAGCTTTTCCAGTGGGGAGTGTATCCCGCATGACTGGTATCTGAACACCAGTGAAACACGAAAAACATTGAGAACTTCGCTGTCGCAGCCGGACTTCTCGACCGCCAGCTACGAATCTGTTTATGAACATGCAAGGCCTCAAAAACATCGGGCCAGCCCCTGACAGCGGCCCGATGAGGTGCGTCGGGCCCGAAAGACCTGTTCACCTCTACCTTATTATGGTTTATCGACGTGAAAAAGTCACGAATTTAAGCAAAGCACAATCGAAAATGATGAAATGGCTTGTTGACGAAGCCGTTTTTTCTGAAAAATGCTCTCAAACCTCGTCATTTACGCAACGGCATCGACTTTTTCACGAGTCTGTTACGATCTTTCAATGCCCCCTCGTAACCACTATCGACGCAACTATCGACAGAACAACAACCGGGGGAGGAACTATAGACGCGGAAACTACAGGGGCGGCAACCAAAGACGGCACGAATCTCGCAACAACGACCCGACCGCAGAAATCGAACGCTGGCTCCCAGAACTACGGCTTAGCAAACGAAAAATAGTTTGGTTGGTTGATCCACTCTCGGCGATTCCAGGCGAAGGACTGCTTCCATCTCGTACATGGGCACTTGCTCGAGCATTGGTTGCTGCAGGGCACGATGTAATCTGGTGGACAAGCAGCTACAGCCACGCACGCCACATAGCACGAACACCACCCCTTCAAATTGGTGACGAAGAAGGTTTCAGTGTGCAACTTGTAGCAACACGCGGCTACAACTCATATTTCTCATTTGGGCGCTTCTCAAGCCATCGTAAATTTGCAAAGGAATTTGAGGCACAGGCACTCGAAGGGCTTGCAAGTGGCTATCTGAAACGGCCCGATATCCTTATTGCTACGCTTCCTCCACCGAGCACCGTTGATACAGCAGTACGCCTCGCTCAAAAGGTAGATGCCGAACTCTTGGTCGATGTTGATGAATGGTGGCCAGAACCGCTGCGGCCAATGGTCCCTGGACCAAAATGGTTTGCCACGCTGCTGGCATCAATAACATTCCCAATTATTGCTCGAAAGCAAAGGGATTCATTGCAATCCGTAGACGCGATACTCGCCGGATCACAGACTATCAAGGATGCAGTCCTGAAGACTGTAGCGTCGCCACCGCCTCTTGAAGTAATACCGACTGGTGCATATCTTCAAGATTACTCTCGACCACCTCATTTCATTGACCATGTCGAAAACTCTCGTCACGAGAATTTTCAATCAACAAAGTCAACACAACACCCGTTTGCAATTGCGGTTGCCGGAGATATCGACGAAAAATCTGACATCTATTTACTCACTGACCTCGCTCGATCACTCAGTGAAAAAAATGTAGATGTTATTTTCCATGTTGTAGGCGGTGGACGTTGGATGCCACGCCTTGAAACAGCCGCGCCTCTACTCACCGGATCCTGTCAGATTCAATGCCACGGACGAGTCGATCGTAGTCGTTATGTCGGGCTTCTTTCAGATTGTCAGGCGGGTCTTGTCCTTCCTGGACTTCTGAATCGCTTTCCATTGCCGGTTGAAGCAAGTGACTATGCCGCCGCTGGTCTCGTACTTTTCCTCACCCAAACAAGTGAGCTTGCTAATCTTGTTACTCAGGCAGACGCTGGCATGATCACCGATAGCACGGCGGAAACGATTGCCGATGCCATCGGCCCGCTCACAACAGACCCCCGCCAGGTCGCCCGCTTCAGACAGTCAGCACGAAAACTTGCTGAGGTTTTTCTCGATCGAGAAAAACTTGCCGCAAAAGCTGTAACGTGGCTTGAGTCTCTCGCTGAAGTAGATCACGTTGACTCCCTGTGACAATCAGCCTGGAACTCTGAAATCCAGCACCAAAACTCACGGTGTTCACACAGACAAAAACAATGGAATCACCATTTAGTGAGCCTGAAGATCAAGGACAGATACATCTCGAACTTCTTGAGCGGCTACGGCACAACAAAGACCTACTGCGAGCTGTCGAGGTTTCATCACCCACAGACCGAGTAAATCAGAAAAAACTGCGGCAGAAATTTCCACCTGAACTTGTACGGGAAGCTGTCGCTCTTTACGAAACCCGGCAACGCGCAAAAGAGCGGCTGCCAAAAGCTGAGCAACTCTGGCTCACACGCACTGGCTTGGAACAGGCCACAACGTGGCTTGTGGCACAACACAAAGCCAAACGATTCCAAGGACACA
Source organism: Planctomycetaceae bacterium (assembly GCA_018694455.1). Taxonomy (GTDB): domain Bacteria; phylum Planctomycetota; class Planctomycetia; order Pirellulales; family UBA1268; genus UBA1268. Next base: position 6,909 of record JABHNP010000275.1, read on the forward strand.
AAAATGTTGCTGATCTCTGTTGTGGTATTGGTATGGATACAGCTGCTCTCTCGAAAAAGACACATGTACTGGCAATCGACTCGAATGCTTCAATGGTTCGTCGCGCAGTGTGGAATAGCGAAATATTGGGCACCTCTTCACACGTAACCGGTGAAGTTGATGATGTTACAAACAGGCAGTGGAATGACTGGATCATTCACGCCGACCCAGACCGCCGTGGAGATCGAGACAGGCCAACTCGTCAGCTTGAAAACTATCTTCCAGATATTCAATGGATGCAAAACCTGCTTGAGAACGCCCAGGGCGGGGCCATCAAAGTAGGTCCTGCAAGCAATTGGCCACAGCACTTTGGGCAGAGTCCCTGTGAAATTGAGCTGACAAGTCTCGCGGGAGAATGCCGTGAGGCAACAATCTGGTTTGGTGATTTGGCAAGCAAAACAACTCGACGCGCGACAAACCTGACCACAGGGGAAAGCCTGAGTGGTGATCCAGCTGAATTTTCACAAAAAGAGATCACCGACATCCAAGCATTTCTTTGTGAGCCAGATCCAGCGGTTGTTCGATCTGGGCTCATCGATGCAATGAGTAGCCAGCACGACTTCACTCGGATCGACTACGAGGAAGAGTATCTGACAACTTCTCAAAAACCTCAAAGTAGTCTTGTGACTCCTTTTGCCGTTGAGGCAGTCTTACCAGCAGGCCTTAAGCACATTCGGAAATATTTCTTGGCACGACCACGTCACCACTATGAAATTAAGTGCCGTCGTCTCCAAATAGATATTGAGTCGATTCGACGCCGACTTCCTGTCGGAGAGCACGAACCATCAACAATTATCTTCTGTCGAATCGACGGGCGATCAAAGGCTGTGGTCGCGCAGCGGCTTTGATGCATTATTTCCCACTGGCATTTCAGCGATCAGCATACACATGAGTCATCTCTTCCGACGTCAGCGGTGACTGTAGATCATCACTCTGAAGCAAGAATTGAACCCGCTGATTACCAGGCCGACGACCGCGAACCTGCACATGAAATACCGCCTCGTCTGCAGGAGCAAGCGAAGCAAGAGGCTCAAATGTAATCATGAGATTCTGAACCTCGTAGGGAACAGGACCGCGGGCTTTCATGGGCTCTAGATCACCAAGAAGTTTTGCTGAGAGTGCGACATTGGTCGCTGCTTTGGTTCCTTGATTGGCAACCCGAACGATATATTCCGTCAGACCATTAATCTCAATTGGGTCTTCACTATCGGCAACCTCAAGCGCAAGAGAGGCAAGGCCTTCAACCTCAATTGTGTGCGAAAGTTGGTCTGCAAGTCCCGCTGGATTTCGAACAGCGGCAACAATCGCTTGCGGACCAAGTACCGTCGGCATTGCGACGAACTCTACAGTCCCGACTTCACCTGCCGGAAGTTCCTCAAGACTCCAAAGCACTCGATGCGTTCGATCGTCATAATATCCTGCGTTGTTCGCACGAACAAATTTCATTCCAGCAGGCAGTTGCGCTGCTAATTCCACAGCTAACGCAGGCGCTGTGCCAGTATTATGCATTTTAAGAGTGCAAGTAGCCGGTCGTTGAAGATAGCGACGACTAGGAATGTCTGCATGAAGCTCCATCATTGGCGCTGTAATTTCTGCCCGCAATGGACGGGAGATTTCAATGCCACCATCTGCTCGGGCACCTATACGAATTTCATGAACACCAGGCGTGACAGTTGCCAGTTGCAGTGAAATCGATTGAGATGATCCAGGCTCCAATTGTCCTACATCGAATTCAACCTCTCGGCCAGCAGGGTGTGATACGGAGTCCGGAAGAATCCCCTCGACGATCACACCAGTTGCTGTGCCTGTACCCGGATTGGTAAGCGTAATATCTACAGCCATCATTTCACCGATTAACGTTGGCAGCAGTGGTTCAGCAGTGATCTCGAGCGCAGGCTTCGTAACCCTTGAACGCACGGTCGCATCGGCTCGAAATGTAACACTTGCAACACTACCAACATCACCCTCAAGCTCTGGCATAACCTCCATGGCAACGCGTGCCTCTTGCCCCGCCCTTAACTCACCGATACTCCAGAGAAGTTCACCCGAGGGTGCATTCGTCGCACCCGGACTTGCTGGTGGCATCGTTGTAATAAGTGACGTTCCAAAAGGAATCGCATCTCGAAGAACAGTGTCGTGTGCAGTCGCCGAACCAACATTCCGAACAATGACTTCAAATCTCGCTGGCTTCCCAACCTGTAAATCTCGAGGACCACTCTTTTCGAGAGTAAGCTGAGGTGTCTGAAGACCTTCTAGCTGCGGTACGCCCGGACGCCCCTGGCCTGAGACAGCAGGAACAGTGGCTGGTTTTTCATCTATTGGCTTTGCGTCTTGATCAACTTTGAGGCTGGTCGCTATGTCTTGCTGTGCCCCAAGTGGTGGAGCCGCAGCAAACGGCATCGCGACTCCTGTATTCTGAAGCAACGGCTTCTTTGGACCACTCGGAGGTGTTTCTGTCGAGCGATTCGTCGCCTCAAAAGGGTTTGGAGTTGCGGCTAGTGGTGACACATTCTTTGCTGACGCAAGTGGCTGGGGTGGACTCGGGGCTTCATTCGCCTTCACACCATGCGATTGAGGCATGGATGACTTCGCTGCTTTCGCAAGCGGTTCAGCGTGGAGTTGCTCTGGACCTACAAGACTTCGTTTATCGCTTTCAGACTGTTTCTCACGAATGATTTCTGATGCTGGCTTTGCAAAAGACAGCGTCGTCTTTCCTCTATCTTTTGCATCTATATTTCCAGCAAACTCCTCTACCGAATGCTCCGATGACAATTCTTGAATTGCATCTGATTGCGAAGCTTTCTTCGACATGAGTTCAGGCGTTTCGAGTGATTCGTGCAGAGCCTCGTCCTGCTCATCAATGACTGCTGACTCGGTAGCATTTGAAGCTACAACATCCGGCTTTGTGAACCTGTCTTGAGTGACCTGGTCAGCCAGCACATCATCGGCCAGCATATCGTCTGCCAGCATATCTTTGCCCGCCGATGACTCCTGTTGTGAAACAGGCGGAACAAGTATCGCCTTACCTGCACTCTTGTTCTTGTGCAATGGTGGCGTGCTTATTGGCTTTGCAATCTCACCAGCAAGAGAATCGGTCTTGTCACCTTCCACTTCTTCATCGGATGACTCTTTGGCAACAGGCTGTTCATCGACTGCCTCAAGCGTAGGTGGCGATATCTGCTTTGCTGAAAAACGAGATAACTCAGAGGACTCAGCACCAGCTGCCTCCTTTTCTGCTTGCTCTCTGTCAGTGGCTTTGTCTAAGGCGGCTTTCTTTTCAACAGGTTTTTCAAAAGACGCTGGACGTGCCGGATAATCCTCGCTGCGAGCCGGTTCTTGATATGTTTTTGAACTGCCTGATGTAAAGCGACTCTGCTGTACCTCTGCCGCTGGCTGTAAGGCGACTGCAGGTAATACTTCTTGTTCGGGAGAGGGCACCAAAGAGTTTGCTGCTGCTGAAGGAATTGGTGACTGAATGGCAGGTACCGTACGGCCAAGTCCAGCAAGCCACACCACAGCAAAACCAGCGAGTCCGCATAACGCGGCACCAATAACCATTGATGTCAGCGAGACGCCTTTCGGTGGCACAACAAAATCCTGACGCGACGGACGCTTTTCCATGACTCCACTCCTGATGAGACGGTCGCAAAATCGACTAGAACATCTGGGGAAGTACCAAAGACGGGCGATCAGCAGAAGGCCGTTTCACAGAAAACGACCCGGGTACGACTCACTAGGCCAAACCGGTATCACGAAGAATCTGATGGAGGTGGAAATGAAACTTACCCAGTTTGCCACCATAGTTCCCGGCAGATACTGCGAGGATGCCTTCACCGACAGCCGCCTGTATCGCGGCTGCCATGGCTTCAGAAACAACGCCTTCGTTTTCACCATCAATGACTATTTCCAGGCATGCAGCAACCTCAGGAGAAAGCTGGGTAGAAACCCTACCTACTAAACTGGGACAAAATGCATCGTTCGTGGAAGCCTTCAGTGCTGCATATCGTGACCCGACTTTACTGCCAGACCGCACAACACCTCCGGGAAACGGAGTGATCACTCCTGGCACAGCCGCAATGGCATCTACTGCTCGTTTGGCCGATGCCAGCACAGCATCAAGAGACCCGCCCTGAAGAATGACATTACCTCCACCAACACCTTTGGCGACACCACACGTTTCTTCAACAAGAAATTCTCCATCCATTACCGGCACACGCCAGTATCGCCGCCCATCAAACACCTTTGTTTTCTCAAAACCATCACCGAAGAACCGAATGCGTTTCCCTAGCGGAATTCGCTCTTCTGCCTCAGACAAACCATCAAAAACAGATGTTGTAGGACAGGTCAGCAGACACTGGCCAGTTCTTTGAGCTACTACTTCAGCAAGAGATTTGACGCTGAAACCAAACGCAAGAAGAGAGGCACCAGGCCGACCGTCAGGGCTTTCATCTGGAGCAATAACTCGCTCAAGACCAACTTCTGCATCACAACCAATAACACTTGTCCCATACCCACAAAATGACTGCACACCAGCCTCAAGCCAGGACGCGTCGTGTGCCGTTACGAACAGTCGTGCAAATCTCAGCCGAAAAGCCTCGGCAAAGGTATCGATAATCTGGGTCGGCCCAAGGTGAATCGCTGCCTTTGACACGGGAAACATCCTTTTATCAGATGAGGAGCACGTTCTGCATACGTATCCTACGAATGCTGTATTCTCAGGGATACCCTATTTCAAGTAGTCTATTGTGCTTAGGCTCTAGCCGCTAAAAAATATTGTTTGCTGAAACGAAGTGTTCTCTTTCTAGTCGTCATGACGCTGCATTACCCGAGGTTTCTTGCACATGCTTAAGCAATTGGTTCATATGATGATTACAACAGAACATTTTGGTTCCTTTCCACTCTTGCCGAGGAAGATGATGATCACAAAGCTCACGCTCGCCTGTTCCCTCTTTACCGCCCTATTCATAGGATCGCAAACAGCACGATCTGAAGACCTTGGCATTGGTCTCATTCCAGATGACGCTGCATTTGTGTCAAGTACCCTTCGCGGCCGTGAACAATATGACCGAATAGTCGCAAGCAATGCTTTTGCCAGTCTTAAGGAACTAAAGTCTGTTGCGAAAGCTCTTGAAGAATTCTCCAAGCAACAAACGCAACCTGGCAACCCGATGGCTATTGCAATGATGATGATGCAGATGCCAGACAATCAGGAAGCAATTGACTTATTAAAAGATATGGTGGCAACCGACACGTTCGTGTTCGGCTCATCGTCTTGGGTAACAGTATCCAAACTCATTCAAACAATTCAGTCTGCGCAACGAACCAGCGCCTTGACCACACTTACAAAGGGTACTGATCTTGAAATCGAGGTTGACTCTAGGCCAAACATGATCATTGCAAAGGCTCTTGCCGCAAACACTGATCAAATTGTTATCCCCGATCTCGTGTGGGGATTTAAAACTACAAAAATAGATGCTGCGAAAAACCAACTTGAGAGAATCGAAGTGTTCGCCAAGAATATGGCCCAAGGACAACCGATGCTTGCCGACGCAGTGGCTCGTCAAAAAATTGGTAATGGCGACTTCATCACAGTCACCATAAAGCCAGACCCCAACCTGATCAAACTTGCAATCTCCAATGTCCTGAGATTCCCTGACATGGAAGAGGAATTGGATACGATTTTAAAACGAGTCAATGAGCTACAATTTGTTGTCGCTCTTGGTGTTGTCAAAGATCATGTCGTCCTCTCGATCGGCGGAGGGACCGAACATCTTCAAGCAATTGGCACAACAGGCGGCAGCCTGCTGGACACAGAACCATTGAAGGTCGTTCGAGACGCAACGGATAAACCCCTCACGAGCATCTGGTACCGAAGTAAAAAGTTTGCAAAAGCTTGGGAGACATCTCCCGAGGATATCGCCGAAGCAAAGAAATTAGTCGGCGCAGTTGCCGAGGCAAATGAACTTTCCGCAGAGGCAACGGAAGAATCCGAGAAACTCGTGGAAGATCTCTTGAGCGGATACACGAGCCGCAGGGGAACAGCTGGCCCTTGGGTGGCATACTCGTATATGACGGATACCGGATACGCCGGTGAAGAATGGAATTGGTCCAAAAACTTCCCTTGGGATGGGAGTAAACCACTTGCATTCGATTATTTTGGTGGCGACCCGTTTGCAGCTGTTGCTGTTCGTGCAAAAACTGATCCCGAACAGTTCGAATCACTTGTTACTTGGGTAAGTTCGCTCCGCGAATTTATCACAAACAATATCGCCTCAAGTGCTGATGAAGATGTACGAAAAAACTTCGAAACATTTGAAGAAAAAATTGCACCGTTGGGTGAGGAATTGACTCAAACGATTCGAGAGAAATTTATTCCTGCACTGAAAAGCGGGCAATTTGGTTTCGTACTTGATAGCAAGGCATCGACAACAAGAATCCAGAAAACGTTACCAACTTCATCAAAACCCCTTCCGCTTGTTTCACCAGCCATTGTGCTTTCTCTTGATGACGACGTACTTTTCCGTGAAGGACTCAGTGATGTTTTTGCACTCAGTGACAAATTGCTCTCCGTCATTCGTGAAATTGACGAGGATGCCATCCCGAGTGAATACCGTATCCCAGACCCTGAAGAACAGGATACTCCGGGGGGAAGCATCTGGAGCTTCGCACTTCCTGAAAGTGGACTGGATGAGCAGATTCAATTGAGTATCGGTGTTGGCAAGGAGGCTGCGGTTTTCTCATTGGTACCAGATCAGGCAAAACGATTGCTCAAGAGCACCCCGCTCACTCTTAAAGGTGACGTGAGTATGAATCTCGCAGCTGCGGCTATTCTTGATTGGGTGGCTTTTGCCAACGTTATTGAGCCCTGGGTGAATTATGTCATCCGTTGCGGTGGCGTGATGCAAGACAAGGGCAGCCTTGACCCAGACTCAACCATTGGACCAGACTCCGAAACCGAAGAGGTCACAGACGCACTCGACCAACTCACAACTATTTTCGATGTAGTGCGATGCCTGAAATCAGCTACCGCAAAAACAGTTATTGAAGGTGATGCCACAGTCACCCGATGGCAGAATCGTATTGAGGATTTACCGGCTAAGTGATTCGTGTCGAACGAGACCACGGAAAAAAAGATCACCACCGGTTTGATCAATAGCCTCGATGCGGGTATTCGAAAGAATCTTTCGAATACCCTCAGATGATTCAGGTTCTTGGAGCAATCTCGGGGCAAGAAATGCCCAGACTTCATCGATCAGGCCAGTGTCATAAAATGACTCGAGAATGCGCGTGCCACCTTCCACCAAAACGTTTGTCATC
>JABHNP010000006.1 GCA_018694455.1 Planctomycetaceae bacterium
CGATAGTTCTCCTCGAGTCGAACAACTGTGGCGCCTGGCCAGCGAGTTGGGAAATCAAGAATATGAGAGATCTGCGCGCCCCTCCATGCATAAATCGATTGGTCATCGTCACCGACAACACAGAGGCTTCTATGGTCACGGGCAAGAGCTGAGAGAATACGTTCCTGAATACCACTCGTGTCTTGGTACTCATCAACCAGAATGTGATCGAAGCGAGTTGCTTCTTGTTGCCGAATGGCATCATCTTGTTCGAAAAGCTGGTCAACAAGGAGAAGTAAGTCATCAAAGTCGACGGCACCGACACCTTGCATGAGTCGTTGATAACGCTGATATCCTGCTGCCGCAAGATCCCAGGAATCATCGGCATCAACAGAGAGGGTGTCAAAAACCTCATTTGGTCCAACGCCGCGGCTTTTCCATCGGCTCATACGGTCAAGGAGATCAGCCGGTCGCAGGGTTGCTTCAGCTACTTTCAACTCTTTGAGTACTCTTCGAGCAGTCGTTTCTTGTTCCCCGCGGTTCACAATCACGAAACGTTGCGGATAGCCAGCCCGTTCAGCATGCCGACGAAGAATACGAACGCAGAGCGAATGTATGGTGGATATTTCAGGCTTCTTGGGCTGGAAATCCTTCTTTTTGTCTTTTGTTGGCTTGCGCTTTGTGTCAAATCTCTTGCCAATACGCAGCACCATTTCGCGGGCTGCTTTATTAGTGAATGTAACCGCTAGAATTCGTTCGGGTGGTGTGCCTTGTCGAACAAGGTGAAGTATTCGAGAAATGACAACACGGGTCTTGCCTGTTCCCGCTCCAGCGAGAACAAGTAGAGGCCCTACGGGGGCTAGAACTGCTTCCATTTGAGCAGGATTCAGGCCCCGATGAGGGTTCGTTCGGTGGTTTGAGTAGGTTTCTTTCGTTGGCATGGCTGTCAGTATTGTTGGACTCTACCACACTGTTAGGGTCACCTTGACGCTCCGCCTCAAGAAGCGTCTATTTGGCGTAGAAGTAATGGTAGTTTGCGCATTCGCTACATAGCGGCGAGCGCGGTAAAAATACACGAATGGAGAACGCGATGAAGTCGGAACGTCGGCACGAACTGCAGGAAAACGACCTGTCCGAGCGAGTTGAACATCTTTCAGAGCGTTTGCGTCCGTACGTGACACCAATTCTTACCGTTGCCATCGGTAGCCTTACCCTCGTTTTAATTGGTCTTTTTGTGTCTGCTCGTTGGGAGGCGACCCGCTCAGAAAGCTGGGATACCTGTCTCTCCGCGCTTGTAACTGGGGATCAGGAAGGGTTTCGAGAAGTCATTCTTCGGTATCCTGATACGCCTGCAGCACAGTGGGCCGAACTGATTTTGGCCGACAGCACATTATCTGAGGCCACAGATCTACTTTTTACAAAGCTGAACCCTGCCAATGACGTTGCTCGTGAGCGTCTTGAGCGAGCCGCTGCAGCGTATGCCGATGTGTTGTCACAGCGACCAACTGGCATGGTTGCAGAGCGTGCGACGATGGGGCTTGCAAAAGCTCGTGAAAGCCTCGGAGATTTAGATCAGGCCCGTCGTGGGTATGAAGCTGTTGCCAATGAATTTCCTTCAAGCCCGATGGCACAGATGGCAGCGGAGCACGCAGAGGACCTCGGTCGAGATAAAACAAAAGCTTTCTATACCTGGTTTGCTGAACAACGAGTAGCCAATGCGGTGCAAGAAGAATCTGCTGCACCGAAAGACAGCCAGCCAGGTGAGAGCCAGCAGTCAGCGAATCCTCTGAAGAACGAAGATACTCAAGAGAAGACACCTCCAAAGGAAAACAAAGCGGACGTCACAGTCCAACCTGAAAGTGCATCAGAGGAGTGACCGCTGGATACCGAACCCACAGATTCAACACTGAATCCCGGCGATGAAATATCTTTTTCCGTTGATGAGGCAGCCGCTGGTGTACGGCTCGATCAGGTGCTCAGTCAACGGTTTCGTACGTATAGTCGTTCGTATCTCGCTCGGGTGATTGACCGCGGTGCGGTACGTGTCGACGGAATCACTGCCAAAGCATCTTTGAAATTGAAGGAAGGGTCGGTTGTCTGCTTTACTGTCCCAGAACCCCCTCGGAGTGGACCTGAGGCCGAGGAAATGCCACTCAATTTCGTATTCATTGATGACGTTATGGCGGTCGTCGATAAGCCGCCTGGAATGGTAGTACATCCTGCAAAGGGGAACTGGAAGGGAACGCTTGCCGGCGGCTTGAAGTGGCATCTCGAACGGAGGGATTCAAAACCTGTCACAAAAGAGGGTCTTTCGCATGCAGGTGGCCCTACGCGGCCTGGAATTGTTCATCGTCTCGACAGAGACACAAGTGGTGTCATTGTTGTTGCTCGAAATGACGTATCGCATCACAGACTTGCAAAGCAGTTTGAACATCGGTCAGTAGAGAAGACGTACTTTGCAATAACGCAGGGTCAGCCGGAGTTAGATCAGGATGAAATTCGCTTGTCGATTGGGGCGCATCCATACCAGAGGGAGAAAATGGCGATTCGCAGCGGTCATTCAACGAGTCGCGAAGCAGTCACCCGATTTGAAGTTCTTGAACGGTTCAAAGGTGCCGCGTTTGTGAAACTTCTTCCTAAGACTGGCCGGACACATCAGATTCGTGTGCACCTTGCAGCAATTGGATGTCCTGTTCTCGCAGATGCACTTTACAGCGGACGTTCGTCCATTGAGTCGAAGTTTTTTGGCGGACCGCAGAGCCCTCCCATTATTCTCTGTCGCCAGGCATTACATGCTGCAACATTGACACTCAATCATCCTACGACGGGCGAGCGAGTGACTTTCTCGTCACCTCTTCCGGCGGATATTCAAGACATGCTTGACGTGCTACGGAAGCATGCATCTCTTTCATAACATCTGGTAGGTTTCCAAATGTTTTAGGGTGTCAAGGAGGCGTCGAAATCAGAAGGCAACTGCATGTCGGTCACGGTACCTTGGTTGCCTTTGGCGGCGTGTTCTCCGAACATGAGGGGAAAAGATAGTGTGAAGCAAGTTCCCTGAGAAGGTGTGCTTTCTACAAAAATATCACCACCGTGTTCCCGTAAGATTTTTTGACTTACAGTGAGTCCAAGCCCAGTGCCTTTGGCGCCTTTTGTGGATACAAAGAGATTAAATATATTCGGTAAAGTCCCTGCCGGTATCCCTGGGCCGTTGTCAGTAATTACAACTCGCACAACTTCATTTTTTTCATCGATCGCAGTTATGATCTCAACTTTTCCATGAGGTTGCTCTTCGACGGCATCAATGGCATTTGTAACGACATTTAGAACAGCGCGTGAAATACCTTCTGTATCAAAAAGAAGGATAGGGAAGTCCTGAGGTGTTTGACAGCGGATAGAAATGCCTGCATCTTCCGCCCGCTGCGTTACTGTTTCGACAATATCCACAAGCAATGACGTCATGTCCGAAGGTGTCGGATCGGGCTTTCTGTCTTTGCTGAAAGAAAGCATGTCCATCACGAGTGATGAGATTTTATGCTGATTTCTGTTTACAATCCCCCAACCTTTATCGGCTACTGCAAGGTCTTGTTTTTCGAGTCCCATCTCGACAAGGTAACTTCCTCCCTGGATTCCTTGCAGAATATTTTTAATGTGATGTGAGAGGGTTGCTATGGTCTGCCCGACAGCAGCAAGTCGTTCTGACTGTACCATTGCTGAATAGTAAGTTGTATCTTCGACAGCAAGTGCGGCCTGGTGACCAATTGCTACCATTAGTTTGAGATGTTCATTTGTGAAGTGCTGGCCGCCTTCGGCCATGATTTTGCCCAATGGAGTCAGTGTGTCAACGTAAAGAACACCGATTTGACCGTACCTGCCCTGCATCGGAACACAGATCGCTTCATGAACTCCAGTTCGCAAGACGCTCTGCCCGGAACGAAAGCGGTCGTCTCCTTGGGCATTGCTTGTGAGAACGCCTTCATGACGTTCGAGAACGTAATCAAGAATTGTGCGACTTATGGTCATCGATGATTTTTCACCAGACTCACGATCACGCCGTGCTTTGGTAATTAGCTGTCCACTTTCTTCGTCTCGTAACATAATGCAGCCACGATCAGCTTCGAGCCAATCAAAGATGAGCTGAAGTATTCGGTCAAGAAGTTCATCAATATCGAGTGTGTGGCTCACCGCAAGTGCAGTCCGATACATCACATCAAGATTATTTTGAGCCTGGGCAAGCCAGTGGTTTTGAGTGTCATCTTCCGGGAGAGGTGGCAGATTCGGCCCTAGTTTGTCTGGAATGGCAGCAATGATACGCGAGCCATCATTTTCGGAGTTTGATCCAACTATCTCAACGTTCGTAGGTGGGATAAAGCCGCTCTCTCCTCGGGAGTATAGAAAGACCGTGCGGCCAATTTGGATGCGATCTCCTGACCGAAGCTCTGATTCAGAAATACGGCGACTGTTGAGAAAAGTTCCGTTTGAACTATCAAGATCAACTAGAAGATAGGTGGCGTCATGTTTCCGGATTTCGGCATGCCTCCTGGACGCTTCGTGGTCCTCTACGGCAATGCTGTTACCTTTTTCACGTCCGATTCCAATGGTTTGTTCGCCACCAGTCGGAGCAAGTTGAGCAAGGTCAAAGTGGCTTCCGTGGCCATGGCCTTGAATGACATACAGCGAGGGCACAGGACAGCTCCCAGAAGAATCGATTTTTATACCCCTCTTTTTTATCATTCTAGCATATGTACAGAGACTTGGCTTGTTACAGTTAAAGGTACGGTGAAAAAAGATTTCACGTCATTGTTCGACGCTGCTAAAATGCCGTGTGTGGTGTTTAAAAACATAAGATAAGTGGTGCGGTGGAGAGTCATGATGAGCTTGCCAATGGTGCTATCGAGGGGTGTTCGGGCTGTGTTTCAGAAGAACGCACGAGATTGTTCGGTGCGACCGTTGATTACGGTTATGGCATGTGCTGAATCCACAAAAACGAGCCCTTGGCGGAACGAGATGAATCGCCGCAATTCTGTATCGTTGTCGTGCAGGCATGCCATCACACTTTTAAGTTGGTGTGGGCTCTCGATTTGTTTGTTCGCCATGAGTGCTGCATTTGCAGAGCCGGGGCTCGATGTGGTGGACAACGACCGAGAAGATCGGCTGCGGGCTGATGTGACATGGCTTGCTGCTCCGGAGAGAGAGGGTCGTGGGCCCGGTACCCAAGGAATTCTTGATGCGGCAGCTTGGATCGGACAGCAGTTTGC
>JABHNP010000005.1 GCA_018694455.1 Planctomycetaceae bacterium
CCAAACTGCCTTTGGTGTCTGTCTAGCAGCGATCTTCGAATATTGGCTAGAATTCGCCTCACATTCATCATGAATAAACGTCTTGTTGCATTCAAGCAGGTGACTAATCATCGTCAATTCTCCGGAATAAGGTGTTTCAAAGGCTTTGTCTCAGAAACTCTACTGCCCGGTTTTGCTTACCAACACGACAAGTTTTCAATAAATCATCATAATAGTATTTACAGACAGTTCTATAAGTGCATTTTCCTCCTGATTTTTATCTGCCACCATGAACCTTAGCTTTTGGATCGAAAACTGGCAGGCGATCTTGACCTCATTGGTGGTGGCAGCAACGCTGCTCGCACTACTATTAGGCCGTCGTGCTCCAGACATGGCGATGCTCGGTGCGGTTATTGTTTTGCTTGCAACTGGAATTCTTAGCCCTGCTGAGGCACTTTCAGGAATGAGTAATGAAGGAATGCTTACGGTGGCAGCATTATTTGTTGTAGCAGCAGCAGTTCATAGGACAGGAGCACTGTCACTTGTAATTGATCGAGGCCTTGGCCGACCCAGCTCTCTTCATGAAGCCCAGATTCGGACAATGACAATACCCGCAGTACTCTCGGGCTTTATGAACAACACCCCCGTGGTGGCGTTAATGGTACCGGCAGTACGAACATGGGCTCAGAAACACCAGCTGAGCATTTCAAAAATTTTAATGCCTATGAACGCTGCTGTGGTGCTTGGTGGACTTTGCACACTCATAGGTACGAGCACCAATGTTGTTGTGAGCGGCTTACTGAATACAAAAACAGGGCAGTCCCTTGGCATGTTTGATATTACGTGGCTGGGCGTGCCTCTTTTAATTGTCGGCTTTGCTTATATTCTCACTGCCAGCAAAAGCCAGTGGTTATTAAAAGATCGTAAACCAGCCGTGAGTGCGGGTGACGACCCCCGAGAATACTCTCTTGAGATGGTTGTTGAATCTCGTAGCCCTCTTGCCGGTAGGACAATTGAACAAGCTGGTCTTCGTGGACTACACGGACTGTTTCTTATGGAAATCGATCGTGCTGGTCATGTACGTGCGGCAGTGGAGCCAACCGAACGATTGGAAGAAGGTGATCGACTTGTTTTTGTTGGCATTGTAGATTCCGTTGTGGAATTACAGAAAATACGTGGACTCAGGCCAGCTACAGAACAAGTGTTCCAACTAGATGGCCCACGGTCTGAACGCACTCTTGTAGAAGCTGTTGTTTCAAATACGTGCCCACTTGTTGGCCGAACTATCCGAGAAGGTCAGTTCCGATCAACATACGATGCCGTAATTATTGCTGTAGCGAGAAACGGAGAACGTTTAAGAAAAAAGATTGGTGATATTGTTCTTCAACCTGGCGACACACTGCTTCTAGAGGCAAGTCCACGGTTTCTGAAAAGACAAAAGACTAATCGTGATTTTTATCTTGTGAGTGAAGTCCGTGGAGCAAAGCCGCCGCGACATGACCTTGCGTGGATTGCATGCACAATTTTAACTGCGATGGTTTTGGCTGCAACACTTGAACTGGTGCCTATGGTTGCGGCAGCTCTTGTTGCTGCGGCAGCAATGGTTGCAACAGGATGCATTGGCCCAAACGAAGCGAGAAGATCTATTGAATGGGAGACCCTACTTCTTATCGCTGCTAGTTTCGGACTCGCAAGAGCTATCGAAAAAACTGGTTTAGACGAACTCATTGCCCAGAGCACCATTGGGGCCGCGGGCGACCGACCTCACCTTGTTCTCGCAGCAATATATATAGTCACAATGCTTTTCACTGAGACAATGAGCAACAATGCTGCAGCTGTACTTATCTTTCCAATCGCTTGGCAAACAGCGACCGATCTTGGGCTCAACCCAATGCCGTTTATCATGGCGATTACAGTAGCTGCTAGTTGTGGGTTTGCGAGCCCTCTTGGCTATCAGACAAATTTAATGATCTATGGCCCAGGTGGATACAAATTTACCGATTACCTACGTTTCGGTGGCCCACTCAACCTAATTGTGATGGCCATCACAATTTTGTTAGCACCTTTGATCTGGCCGTTCTAGTCATTGCGCACCACGAGTCAGTGCTTTTCGGAATGAAGAACTGTTCAGTACTGAAAATAAACTCAATCCTTTCGATACATAAAGATGAATTCCGTCCTGTAATTCATTTATCTCGGTGTTATGACAGTTGCACCAAAAAACCCACATAGACGTGGTGACAACGATTGAATTTGAGAAGTCTTATTCAATATTTCCACAAAAGCTCCGGGCAATCGTTACGATCGACCCAAACCATCTTCGGCTACTTGTTTGTTTGAGAATAAGGTCTTTCGTTCCTTCCTTGCCGATGACCGGCAACGTAGTCTAGAGAGTTGCGAAATGCCTTTACATCAGAAACCTTCATCCTGCTGAGACGGATGAGCGAAATACTTTTCCATTATTATCGTGTTAATCCAACGACCTGGTTTTACCTTGCGTCGCTACTTTCGATTGCAGTTTTTTTCAAATTCAATCGTGCAATGAGCATTCGTAATGTTGATTTGGCTGGCTTGATCCTCTTTGCGCCGGGGCTTCTAGCTGTTGAATACGGTGGTTTCAAAGCCAATATTGAAGCGCAGCAACTTGGCTATGTTTGGCTATTCGTTGTCACAGGATTATTTATAGTCCGCATGCTTTGTGATTCACTGATGGTCCGAAGGCCTATGCTGGAACCAAACCTCAATAGCGGCGGCCTTATCTTTCTCGGAATATCTCTTCTGGTTTTCCTTTTGGCTAATGTTCTCACCACTCGACCGGAAAGAGATGACCTTGCAGCAGCCACAACCGCAGCCAAACTCGAGACAGGAGACGCTGAAGTTGATGTTGATCAATTAGCCAGAACTGGACCGGGGTATCCTCTGCTTTTTCTTCTGCCACATATTTCTACACAGCGTGTTTTCTCATCTGATAGCGCTTCCGCAATGGGTAGCGATACGAACGAACCACTTCCACGGGTTGTTCACGAAACAACAGCGCGAGTAATGGCCATCATTTCTCAACTGCTGATTGTAAGTGGAATACTATTCGTGGGATGGCGGCACTTTGAAAATATAAAACTTGGTATCGCTGCTGCCGTTCTGTATTTACTGCTTCCGTATACAGCTATGATGACCGGCAGAGTAGACCATGCACTGCCCGGTGCGTTAATTGTCTGGGCAATTGGAGCGTATCGCAGACCTGTGATAGCAGGCGGCCTTATCGGACTTGCGATTGGTATTATTTACTACCCTGTTTTCCTCCTTCCTTTGTGGTGTAGTTTTTATTGGGAACGTGGAGTTCGACGATTTGCCACTGGTGTTTCCGCGGCCCTATTAGCTCTTGTTGTTGCACTTTGGTGTACTTCACCAACAATCGGAATCTTCGCCGGACAATTGCGTCAGATGTTTGGATGGATTTTTCCAAGCAGTGTCAGCCTAGAAGGATTTTGGGCACTCCCTTCCTACGACCCCGTTTTTCGCCTCCCTGTACTCGCTGGATTTTTAGTCATGATGGCAACAATGGCGATCTGGCCATCTCCAAAACACCTTGGCACCCTAATGAGTTGTTCCGCAGCAATCTTACTCGGAAGCCAGTTCTGGAAATCTCATAACGGTGGTCTTTTCCTTGCTTGGTTTCTTCCGATTCTTTTGCTCGTCGTATTCCGACCAAATCTTGAGAATCGTGTCGCACTACGGGCACTGGATACCGATTGGTTCATTCGGCGCCGCAAACAAAAAGATTCCTTGAATAATACCTAGCGTGGTATTTAAAGGTCACGACGAATATCAACTGTTTGTGAAACACCTTGATTCCGGTACCAAAGATACCAGCCAGTTTGATCCCAGCCGAAATTCTTGTTTGTCAGAGTCGTCAATGCCTCAAGGACATCGGCGTTCTGCGATACAACTACTTTTGTCTTCTGACTGCTACCAAGGGCAAGACCGCCACCTGTTGGTGAAAATGTAGCTGATGTTTTTCCTCCTGAACCTGCACCCATAGGAATGACTTGTTGCGTAATGAGAACTCGCATCAGGGGCTGGATAGCAGACTCATCACCAAGTGTTTTAAGTGCAACCGCAGCCCGGTTGATCCGATGAAGATCATTCCCTTGTAGGGCAGCAACGAGTGGTGGGACCACCTGAATAGGTTCCCTCTGTTCAAGTCGCTCAATAGCACTCCAACGCACCTCTGAATCAGGATGATTAAGGACCAGGGATAACAAGGCTGCGATTGCATCTCCAGTGTCTATATTTCCAAGAGCTTCTACATAAAGCAAACGCACCCGTGCGACAGACTCAGTATTTATTGCGGATATTAAAGCTAACACCGAAAATGGGTCATCTATTCGCCGAATCTCCTCAGCAACCTGCTCACTAGATTTTGATTTTTCAAGATCTCGTCGCAACCTCTCAAGCCGCTGCCTCGCTTCAACCTTTTTTTTTGTTACTGCTTCTGCTTGCTTTAATAAAAGAATCTCCTGCTCAGTTTTCCACGACCCCTGATAGCGGTGGTAGCCATGCAATTCCATTCGTTGCGTGTGAGTACTCGTTGAATCAGAGATGCCAATATTCGGGCCGACCATGAACCCAACTGATAACGTAGCTGTATAGAACACAGCTGTATAAATAAATCTCATTCCACCACCCGTTTTATTCATATTTTATCGACAGCGTCTTGAATCATTCCGACATACACGGAAAACACTCTAAAAATTACCAGGACGACCAAGCACGCAACAAAAAGCCAGACACCACCGCCTGCAGCCTTTGCAGCAGCCTCA
>JABHNP010000004.1 GCA_018694455.1 Planctomycetaceae bacterium
ACAAACTGATTTCCGATACGTTCAAACTTTAAAGTCACCTTTCCAAACAGCTTAAAGGCCGTAATGAAAATCCAGGAATTCTTGGAACACCACGGGATTGCGGGCAATCCCTTTGCTGAAGAAGACGCCCAAAACGATACCGTCTTCAAGAGAACATGCTTGGAATCCACATTTCATCCCGGGTGGGACAAAATTTATGGATCTCCAGAAGACCCTAGTACTTCTATTGTATTTGGCGAAAAGGGTGCTGGAAAAACTGCTCTAAAACTGCAGATGGTTCGTCAATTTGAACTTCACAATGAAACAAGCAGAGGCCCGGACGGAAGCAAAAAGCCCTCTTTCGTTGTTATCTATGACGACTTCAACCCTTTTCTGGACAGATTTGTTAGTCGTATTGGACGGAACAGACCGCTTGGGAAATCACTTGATCACTGGAAACTCTGGGATCACATGGATGCGATCCTATCTCTGGCAGTCACGCAACTTGTATCCGCTATCATTCATCGGTCGAAAGCAGAACCGGTCGGAGATGGAAAAAGTCATTCTTGGAGTGTCCCGCACGCTCGTGACCTCGCGTTACTCGCCGCACTGTATGATCAATCAACTGCTGAAACCTTCCCGTCTCGCTGGAGAAAACTTCGTTGGCGAGTAGGTTACGGCTCGATTCTTGGGCGCTGGCCAACATTTTTGGGACTTATTTCTACCGCTCTTTTCATTGCCGCTATTGCTACAAGTTTCACCCGAGACAACACCAGTTGGCTCACGCAGTGGTGGCCGTGGATAATTCTTGCTGGCACATGGACGCCTTGGTTGTGGCGCAGGTGCCAATGTCTATGGAAAGCCTTTCGAATTGTTCGGAGCATGCGAACAGGCAATCGCACGGTTGGACAACTCGCCAAAGCACTTGCCAAAATGCCCGAAGTTGATCTTGCGGGACAACCTCTTCCCCTCATCGCACGTAGCGACGACCGTTATGAGTTACTTGATAAATTCCAAGGGATACTCAAGGCTGTCGGCTATGGCGGTATGATTGTAATTATTGATCGACTTGATGAACCACATGTGATCAATGGTTCTGCCGAACGCATGAAGCAGATTATCTGGCCGATTTTTGATAACAAGTTCCTTAAATCACCAGGGCTCGGCTTTAAGATGCTGCTTCCTAACGAGTTGTATCGCTTCATCGAACGCGAAGATGAGGCCTTTAATCAGCGAGCACGGCTCGACAAGCAGAATCTCATCCCATCTTTAGAATGGTCAGGAGAAACCCTGTACGACATTGCTTCGACAAGGCTTAAAGCCGCAAGCACAAAAGAACCACCGGCCACGCTCTCTGAACTTTTTGAGCCGTCTGTGAATGAATCCCGATTAATCGATGGGCTACGCAGTGTTCGCGTGCCTCGACAACTTTTCAAGTTTTTGTATCGGCTCCTAGTGGCGCATTGTCATGCACACACTGCTGAAAACCCAAATTATAAGATTCCACTAGAACGATTTGACACTGAATTAGCAGTTTTCCGTAGAGATCAGGATGCTTTCGATCGCGGACTAGCACCACGATAACTTTCTAGAGCAATATGAGGTGCGGTGTGGAAACGGTCCATACCATTGTTGTTGGCCGCGATGCGATGGCGTGTCGATTTGAAGTTGTCTTCAATCTTGTTGATAACGATATCGCCACCACCGTTGGTGCAGCAGCACTTGATGTCATCGAGCATGTTGAAGAGAAAATTTCAGTGTATCGACCGTCGAGTGAAATTTCAGAAATGAATGGCTCTTCGGCAAAAACTTGGAGTGCATTGTCGCCAGACTTGTTCGAATTACTTTTACTTGCAAAACAGATTCACTCACAAACAAACAAGGCTTTTGACATTACCGCAGGGCCGCTCATCAAAGCATGGGGATTTCTTCAAAGGCAAGGACAAACGCCCTCTCCGGAAAAGCTAGCGAAAGCCTTTTCGTGCTGCGGGATGGAAAATATTGAATTTCATGACCGTGAATGCAAAATTCGGTTTCATGTGCCTGGTGTTGAAATAAACCTCGGGGCTATTGGTAAGGGTTGGGCTATTGACAAAGCAGTAGACCTCATTGAAATGGAGGGTGTTGAAAACTTTTTCATACATGGTGGGCATAGCAGTGTTCGTAGCCGAGGAAGACGTGGCGTCGCAGAACAAAGCATTGAATTAAATGGATGGCCGGTAGGACTTCGACACCCACTCCGCCGAGAGAAAAGGATCGGCACAATAACGCTTAAAAACAAGGCTTTGGGCACCAGCGGATCCGGAACACAATTTTTTATCGAAAAAGGGCAGAAAATAGGGCACATACTAGATCCGCGTACGGGTCAGCCGGCGACCGGTGTTCTATCCGCCACGATCCTTGCTGACACGGCCGCTGAGGCCGACGCATTGGCTACAGCAGCATACATTTTAGGTCCTTGCCATATTGACCAGATTGCACCCGATGGGAGCGATATAGCTGCAATATTGGTTGTACAGGAGGATCGCACTGGCCGACTGACCGTGATTTCAGCCAATCTCGACAGGGATCTATTTGTGCCGAATCTAACAACTCCCGGACTAACGGTCATTGAGGCGAAAGACTATGTCCGATAGACCCCTAAGAAATTTGATTTTTACACATTTCTGTAAATTTCAGACTACACTTAAATATAGTTTCTCGTACGCCGGACTCGGTATGTTCGGTAATGGAATGTAATAAATGACGTCAAAGAACTGCACAAGCTTTTCGGTAGGCATTGCCGCCTGTTTGGAAAAATCGTGCCTTCAACTGAATGCCATTTTGGTACTGAACCCCTCCCCCGTGCATTACCACTAGACATGATCGAATGGTTAGAGCAGGGTTCGTATCTCGGAATCATGCTTTTTTTGACACTTACTGGCTTGGGGCTTCCAGTCCCAGAGGAAGTTCCAATTGTAGCCGCTGGCGTTGCAAGTAGGGCCGGGGCCTTGGATTGGTGGTGGGCCTTACCCGCCTGTTTTGTTGGAGCATTGGTTGGCGACAGTCTCATGTATGCCATCGGGCGTTTCTTTGGTGCTAGATTCCTCAGAGAACACCGCCTGCTGAGTGGATTCCTCACTGAGGAGCGAGAAAAAAAAATTGAGCTTCTGATACAGCAACACGGAATTAAGGCCTTTTTTGCAGCACGCTTTCTTGTGGGATTGCGTAGTCCGTTTTACCTAACCGCTGGTATCCTTCGTGTAAAATACAGGTGGTTTCTTCTCGCTGACTCTATCTGTGCTTCCATTGTCATTAGTGCTTTTTTTGGTCTTGCATATGCCTTTGGGGATCGAATCACAGGACTTATTCAGTCTGCGGAAAAAGGTCTCACACTTGTTTTGCTTATCGGTGGATTCATAGCCTTTGCCGTCGCTACTTTTCTCTGGTTCCGTAAACGTCGAATGCAGATTTTAGACAAAGACCCTGATAGCCTTCTTGAAAACAGAGAGCTTATCTTTGGACCAGCAGGTGATCGTCTTGTTGACGCCGGTATCGCAGGAAACCCACAACACTCCGGGCGCATGCCCAAGAACCACCCTTCCGATGCTTCCAAGCAAGCCACCAACTCCACGGCAAAAGTCTCGTCGGACGGAAACTGAAGCTCAGTACCGTTTCCCGGAGCTCTTCAATACGATCATGACGATTAGATCGAATGAACGGCCACGCATAAAAATATATATTGGTTATATGGCTAAAGTTGACTTTTCTGGCGTTGTTCCATGACCTAGGAATTAAAGGAGTTTAATTTCTATCACATGTTCTTAACACACCCTCTGGCCACCTTGCCTCAAAGTGTTGCTAAGAACAAGAGAATATCAATGCCTGCATTCCAGAATCAAACACCCGTTCAGCATGCTGGAAAATCGAGCAGGCATTCATTTAACCGTATTCTGGTAATCGAAGATGATCGCAGGATGGCATCTCGTATTGCTCAGTTTCTTTGTTCTTTAGGCTGGCATGCTAAAGCAGCAGATGGCGTCACAGATGCCATCAAGAAACTTGGGCGTCACCGATATGATTTCTGCATTCTTGATGGCGAACTGCCTGATAACGGGAGCATTCGCCTTGCCGCTCTACTTCGCTCCATGTGGAAAGAATCGCACCTGATTGTTTTTGGGGCAGCACGTAATCAAGAAAAACTTAAATTGCTTGATGCTGACGCCCGTCTTAACACACCAATCAATGACACTGATCTGCTCAACATCCTCGACACTGTGCGAGAACAGAGAAAAGACCAAAATAACCATCAAACAACAAAACCTTGCTCTGCATCTAATACACCTGAGTTTTTTGGAAATAGTTCGGCGATGCGTGAGGTATCACGAGTCATTGAAAAGATTGCCCCGACAACTGCAACTGTTTTAATTACTGGAGAAAGTGGTACTGGAAAATCGTTATTGGCACGAGAAATTCACCGTAGAAGTAATCGCTCAAACAATTCACTTGTTGAAGTTGCATGTGGAAGCCTGACAGAATCGCTTTTGGAAAGTGAACTTTTTGGCCACAGTGCTGGTGCATTCACCGGAGCGACAACGTCACGGGATGGAATGTTCACCCGGGCGGACAACGGCACAATATTCCTTGATGAAATAGCAACCGCGACTCCTGCAATGCAGGTCAAATTACTCCGGGTTTTGCAAGATTTTAATTTTGAACCCGTTGGTGGAAGTGAAACAAAACAGGTTGACGCCCGCGTCATTCTTGCAACTCACGAAAACCTGGAAGAACTTGTGTGCTCTGGTAAATTCCGTGAAGACCTCTTTTGGCGGATAAATGTTATTACCATTCAGCTTCCTCCTCTTCGCGAGAGACTGGCAGACATCCGACCGCTCGCTGAACAATTTCTCAATAAAGTGAAGGTAAAAACCGGAAGAACCATCGACGGGTTTACACACGCAGCTATCGACTGCCTCGAAGCACACCACTGGCCTGGAAATGTGCGTGAACTGGTGCATGCAGTTGAACGGGCCGCTTTCCTTGGGTCTGGCAACCACCTTGATGTTACAGACTTTCCACTTGCCGTCATTGAAGGAGCAAGTCGCTTAGGAACAGTACACTCCAAGGACGACTCGAGAAGTACTGTTAGCGACTCATTAAAGGCACAGCTTGCCACGCCAGAGAGACTTCTGATACTAGACGCTCTACGTCAACATAACGGGCGTCGAGATGCCGCAGCGAAAGCTCTCGGCATCAACAGAGCAACGCTGTACAAGAAAGCCAAGCGGCTTGGTGTCGATCTTGCTCAGATTGGCCGGATGGGCACAAAACTCGGCTAGCAATCTGCATTGCAATATTCGTTGAATATTTTTTCAAACAAGTCCTGGGTCAACAAAAATACTTTTATTAGTTTCGTCACTATCCCCGGTGAGGGTAAACCCAGCGCCTTCGTTCATTGTCCTACTTGCAGCCCATCCCGCAGCAATATCTGCAAATGCTTGTGCCCGTGAAGCCGCGGAATTTCTAGCCTCTGATAGCGTTTTGCTTTCCTCCTCTGAAAGGACACCTGACGTATTGATCACATCAGCTCTACGGAAACTTCCTTCGTGACGTAAAAGCATCTGCCTTGGTGGTGATGCAGAGTCAGTTGAAGGCCCCTGGTCCACACCGCTTACCCCAGCGATCATTGCAGCATCAAGCATTGAGACCGTTCCATTCCCAGTAACGTCTGCCACCAAAGAAGGATTCACCAAAGGATAATTGACGAGCCCACTGTCTAGCCGCATTGCAAGTCGAGCTGCAAGGGTTGAGTCAGCTACACTGAAACTACCATCACCAGTAGTATCACCCAAAGCAGCCACAAGCTGAACCGCGCTGCCTCCACCAACACTTAGGGTACCGTTACTTATAACCGACTCTAGACTGAGAATAGCTAAGGATCCGTTGCCAGCTGTTGCGGACACTTGTGATTGCACATTCGCAATAACAAGGCGCCCGGCAGGAGCCCCTTCACCGTCTGGAAATGATCCTGTGGCATCGAACATGACCGCAATACGTCCGGCCTCCAAAAACTCCGTCGTTAACGTTACAAAGCTTGGCAGTTCACTCGACGGCACAACATCTTGGACGTTCAATAACTTGGAATCATATGAAAAAATAGCATAGAGCGAACGGACAGTACCATCAGACTCTAAAACAAGTGGAATGCCTGCGTTGCTCGCAGCTGGCACATTTACATCCTGTCCTGCACCTCGGGCAAAGCTGGGGATCTCTAACCTAATTGCAGGTGTTTCCAAAACGGTAAAGCTTCCGTTGTAGTCATCACCAGCTACTTCATCAGAATTTCCATCGAGCCACTCTCCGGTTACCGTCTGGAAAGCATGAGCACCGCTGCGAGCGACTATAAAGTATGTATCCATAGCAAGCGGAGAGTCTGCAACAAACTGCAGACTAGTTCCATCTGCCGCAATAACTACCGAACCGCGAACATCTCCCGTTGCTGCCCCACGAATATTTAAATCTGCTTCACCATGAATACTCATAGCATCATAAAGATTGACTACATCCATATTTATTTGCTGACTAAATGACATCCGAAAGCCATCAAGAACACTTTCCAGCGCGGTAACGTAAAGCGTCTCGACTTGATTGAGAACCTGAATATCAGTGGTTAATTCAAAAGATTCTCCATCACCATCAGTCACCCGAACACGGATACTTCGAGTTGCACCAGCCTCAAAATCAAGATTTGTCGTCGTAATCAACTGACTGCCGGCAATAGCGAATGACGCATTGTTGACGTCGCCCTCTCCAGCCACAAGCTCAAAGGTGAATGTGTCTCCATAGTCAGGATCAATGGCATCCAATGTTCCCACAACCGTTCCTGACGGACTATTCTCCACCACACTGCTTGAGGTGAGACGAATATCAGTTGGTGCTCTGTTACCAACTGCAACTACGTGAATACCGTCGTCATCGAAAGTAGAAATCAGGCCCTCGTTGAGACTAGCCCCTCGTACATCAAGCACATGAGTTTGGTCTTTCTCTGCAGTCGTTGGCACCGTGGCAAGAAGACGAGCTACTTCGTAACTTCCTGCTCCAAGTGGCTGTGGTGAAAAGAATCCAACAACTGCACGGCCTGGCTCAAGAACATTAATCAAAGACAAGGCATCTGAGGGCATACCTTCAGCTAATTCGATGCCAGAAATATCTAGCAGTTCAGGGTTGTAAAATAGCTCCATGTCGAGCGACATGACACCTTCCGATGCCGTCACAACAATCGGAATTCCACCAGCAGATGAAGCCGGGACATTCACTTCTTGCCCTGCGGTCTCAAAAAACCCTGGGACACCTACAATTGCTGTTCCGGCTGGTAGTGGCTGAATCGTGAATGTCGACATAAAATCATCACCGACTAATCCGTCACCGTTACCGTCGAGCAAGCGACCATCGGCTGCCACAATGCCATCCTCACCGCTCCGGATAACAAGTGTGTAATCACCCGCAGACATAATGCCGTTGTTTACCACCAATCGGAAGCCATGCTGGGAGTCATCGATAGCAATGGCTGATTCAATGAGATTTCCAGCACTGTCCCGTAACGTCACATCAAGATTTTCGGGGGCTGCTACTCGATTGTGGAGATCAAGATTTGACACATCAAGCTGACCAGTAAATCTGATCTGAAAACCATCTCGGTCAGGCGTAACTTGCTCAACAAGCAATCCTTCTGAAACATCAGTAATTTCGATCGTGAAGACTTGATCTACAGAGTCGCCTGCTGCGTCAGTGGCACGAACTCGAATCGAGTGTGCCTCAACTGTTTCAAAGTCAAATTGCCCTGTTGTCACAAGGCTCGTGCCATCGATTGCAAAGAGTGTATTACCATCACTACCCTCACCAGCGATGAGTGACAGAACGTGAGTGTCTTCGATGTCCTCATCAAGAACGGTGAACTCTCCAACAAAAGACCGAGGCAGTGCTGTCTCTGGTACTAAAACTTCAGATAATCGTATGATCGTTGGGGCATCGTTGGCATCCGCAATAAAAATAACAAATGTTTTTTCAAACGAATCCTCACCAGAAACCGCCCGAACTCTTATCGTATATGAGTTGTCACTTTCATAGTCAAACTGAGTACGTGTTTTTAAAGCGTTTCCCCGTATAGAAAATTTCTCGTTATCATTGGGGACGTTTCCAGTGGCTAACGAATACCTTACGTCCCCACCTCCGGCTGCTTCGAGAACACCCACGAGTGCACCAGCAGGCAAATTCTCATTGACTTGCAAACTACTAAGAGAAATATCTGTAATCGGTTCAGGAGCAACCGCAGCATCAAGCGTAAGAGCCACTGCAAGTGAACCGGCATCACCATCATAACCATCGACAGCGATCTGGTACGACTGCCCAGCCGTCACCGAAAGGGTAAGTCGGCTCTGCAACACCCTTCCGTAATCGATATCATCGTTGCTTGCGAGTCGTGTTAAATCATCAACACGCGAACCTTCATAGATGGCGAGCACCGTATCGAAGCCACTTCCAACAGTATTTATTTCAACATTCCCCGAGGCCGGCGCGGTCCAAGTCCACCAAACACTTTTGCCACCACCAACCCCATGGTGCGTCGGCTCTCCTGACTCTTCTGTAGCATCAAGGTTGGTCCCTGATGCAGTTGATTCGTAGCCAACAAGAAGTGTTCGGTCTACAAAAGCATCGTTCGGCGATCGACTTGGCGAATAGAAACCACTATCTGAATTACTTAGTGGACTTGTGCCTAATTCATTGGTCGCAGATGCCCAGTAGTAGTAGGTTTCGTTCACGTCCGCTGCTACGTCTTGATAGCTCGTGGTTGAGAGACTATCCGCAATGATTGTTGCTGTCGACGCATCGTCTGTTCCATTTCTCCACAATGTGTAGCTCTCGGCAGAAAGCGACGAACCCCAGGAAACTCTCACGGAACCAAGCGTGCTTCCATCGCTGGCATTTAGTCCGGACGGTGGCAACGGAACTGTCGGTTCGCTTGAGAGGCTTTCAACGAGGCGACCTACGTTAAGCCTGCCTCCTGTTACCGTTTTCCCAACTAAACCCGCAACTGCATCGACTGTGCCAAGGAGCCCGGATCGTAATTGAGACACCGTCAAAGTAGGATCGACGGCAAGAGCAAGTGCAACGGCTCCAGCCACATGAGGGGTCGCCATACTCGTGCCACTAAATGAAGCGTAACTATTTCCCGGAGTAGTACTCACAATACCAACTCCGGGTGCTGCAATATCCACACCCGTTGCACCATAATTACTAAAATTGGCCAATGCATCATTTCGATCAGTCGCTGCGACTGAGATTACTGCATCACTCGTATACGATGCT
>JABHNP010000081.1 GCA_018694455.1 Planctomycetaceae bacterium
CATGGGCATGTGGTGAAAGAAATAGTCGCGTAGTCGCCGCAAAACATCAGGTTCAGAGAGATGACGTGATGAGAAATATCGTTATGAAAAGACTGTTCGAACTGCTTTGCATCTTGTTACTCACCATCGTAGGAACCCATGCAGGAGATGCAGCAGACGAGTTCACCCCATTAGATATTGCATTCAAGCGACAGGCGGTCGGCAGGTTTACATTTGATGAGAGTTCTGCCATCCCTTTATCAGGCTTTACACCAAATCAGGTGGTAAACCTCACAACTGAGTACCCACAGATTCCGATAACCAGCGAGTCTTGTCGCTACACAATTGACGGTTCACTCCTTCGAGTAACATCCAAAAACACTGCTGAGTCAGCATTGTGGATGGGAGGATTCAATCCATTTGCCACATTCGACATCTCGTTTGCTGAGAGCCAAAAACAGTCTGGTACGGCGGGTGTGGAGTTCGCCACGCCAGACAATCAAAACCGGGTATCGGTAGTAGCCTGCTTCGACGCCGGCCAATGCCGTTCTCTGCAATGGAGCGTCCTGGTCAATGGAAAGCAACTGGAAGAAAAGAGCACGAATCTCAAGCAACCTGCGAGAGGGCCATTCACCTTACGAGTTCAGGTCCTCGGAACTGGCTTGAACGTTTTCATCGTTCGGGACGGCCGTAACGAAGTTGTGAGTACACATGATTTCTCGAAACTCATCGATTTGCGTCAAAAAAAACATATCCAGGCGTTCGAGTTTCGCTTACTCACCCAACTAAACGCTGGGCAAGAGGTCGTCATCAATCAAGTGAATGCTGCGCTCACGACAGGAGTCGGCCAAGCAGACATCTGCGCGCTCACTTATGAAGATGGCTCCCCGCTTCTCGACAACGGTCGGCTGTGGTTCACCATGTCTGTGCGAGGACGACATCTGCCGCACCCGCTGCAGGGCGTGTTCAGCCTGAACCCCTCAGTTTTCGATGTGCGTCTTGAAAGCATTATTGTATTCGACAGGGATGATGGTTTGCTCCGCAATGAAATTGCCTCTCATATTTTTTATGACCGGAACGCAGAACAATGGCGGGGGCTCACCGTTGGGTTTTCTGCTGAGGGTGATCCACAGAAAATAGAGCCAAAGCAATTGTGGGCGGTGTCATCACAACGTGATCCGCGATTTGGTTTCACCATCATGAAGGCAGCGAAGGTCGATATGCCTGGGGGTGAGGAAGACCCACATATTATTTACGACACCAGCGTTCAAAAGTGGAGAGTTCTGGTCTGTACAAAAGGCGGCCCGGGCTATCCAGCCACACTGTATGAAGCCGATCATTGGAACGGACCGTTCAAGCAGATAGCAGGACCGGTTGATATCAACAGCACGGGGTGCCTGCTTCAGAAATTCGGAGGTCAATACTACGCGTTGTTCGGTGGGAAAGGCGGACAGTTCCATGTCTATTCCTATCCGGAACTCAATGCTTTAGGTGCTCTTGATATGGATCGCCCCCCATGGAGCGAGGGAGAAAATTCTCGCTGCTGGCCGAATGTCATCCCTCTTCCCGAAGGCTATCCCGCTCCATATATCGCACTGAGTATGGACCGCGCAAACTATCCTGGCCTGAAGGGCTGGACTTACGGCGCCCTCTATCTCTACCACGGCCATGTCAGGCCGCAAACGGAAAGAAATCAAGAATAGCGTTCCCGATTCACGCTCTATACAAGCAGGTTAAAAGGCGAAAGGATTTCTCGGCTCTGTTGCCGGTGAATTCCAGTCCGGCAACAATCACTTCGAGACGTTCTATATTCTCGCCGATACAAATCAGGCATTCCCGAAGGAGTATGGCTTGGAATTGCACACGAGCAACCTGCGCATAGAGGACGCTTTGATCGTCCCGAATTCAGGCTTGGCGAAGGACTCACAGGATGGACGTCGGCTGCCGTTGGCACGCATGATCGATGGAGACAGCTACTGGTTGAAGATGACCGACCCTGAATTTCAGAACGGATCGATTCAGGACGTTGAAGTCACCCTCTATTTCCGAATCGAAAACAACTGCACGGTCGAAACGTACTACCGGAGCCCAAGCGGCATGAAACTCGGCGACAGTGTTACCTTTGAACTGGAAGACAAACCTTCCTGGAAAGAACGTCGCTTCCGAATCAGTGATGCCAACTTTGAAGCAGAGCAAATCGCAGGCATTCGCATCAAAGTGGAAAGACATCTCCCCTCCTAGGAATGGTCGTGATAGCTTCACCGGTGGCTCAGAAATGAGATACCGGCAAGACCGGTGCCCACTGGCTCCTTGAACCGATTCCCTCTGGATACCTGCACGTGTTTCCGTTCCGACAGGTGGTGGGACTTGGGCCGGATTCTCCGCGATACTGGCAGTTGTCTGGTAGAATCCGGTTGTTCAGTAACAAGCACACCGAAGAATGTATTCTATGACTTCTCATTCACCTCGCTCCATGCGATTGATCATCAATGGAAAATCAGCTGGCGACCCAGCGCTGCGGTCCGCTGTGAAAGAAATCAGAAAGGCCGGACATCCACTTGATGTACGAGTCACATGGGAAAGTGGCGATGCTGCTCGATACGCTACAGAAGCGACACAAGAAGGGATCGACGTAATCATTGCTGGCGGTGGTGACGGAACTGTCAATGAAGTTGCCGGAGGCGTGCTTGCTGCAGGGGAGCATGGGCAAATCAACACTGCGATCGCAGTCGTACCGTACGGCACGGCAAATGATTTTGCTGCCGGATGTGGCATTCCAATTGGCGATCCATTAGCGGCTCTGCAACTAGCTGCGTCTGGCAAATCAGTACTGATCGATGCTGGCCGTGCCAATGATCAGTTTTTCATAAATGTTGCCAGCGGTGGATTTGGAGCTGAGGTGACTGTGAACACACCTCCTGAATTAAAAAAAGCTCTCGGCGGAGCGGCCTATTCACTTATGGGTGTTGTCACAGCGGCCAAAGCAACGCCACATTCAGGCCGAGTGACGTTACCCGACGGAACGTCAGAGTCAGGGGACGTCCTCGTAATGACAGCTGCCAACGGACGTCAGTGCGGTGGAGGCCAGCAGGTTGCCCCTCGTGCCTTTCTCAACGACGGCAAACTCGATTTTCTTGTTGTACACGATGTCGACATGCAGTCATTCGGCCAGGTCCTTCGAGAAATCCTCACCCTTGACGATGAAACCAACCAATACGTTTCGTACATGCAGGCAGAGTCACTCAAGATGGAGTTCGACGCACCGTTTCAAGTAAACCTGGATGGTGAGCCTGTCTCCTCAAAAACTTTTGAATTCAGCGTCATTCCCCACGCAATTCGCTTTGTCCTACCAGCATCTGCACCGCTTGTACCATAAATCAAATCGCTTTTATGTGGCTCAAATATTTTTCATGAACTACACAAAAAGATGTCCACGATGAGTAGAAGCAAGCGGTA
>JABHNP010000250.1 GCA_018694455.1 Planctomycetaceae bacterium
GAAAGATACCGAAAACATCCTGACGTGACTGCATGCTGTGCTGTCATCACGCTGCTAGTGCCGCCGAGTCGCATGCGATTCAAAAATGAGATGTTAAAACAAGTACTGCTTTGTCTTACTCTCAAAGATTTTTTGGCCGATCCAAAATTTCTTTTAGGACAAATAGTTGCCGCCTTGTCCGGGGATCTTTCAACATTGCAGCGACTCCGAAATCAGAAATGTTTGCTATTTCTTGGCGAGTTTTGTCCGTCATTTTTTGTGTAGTGTCTTGAAGATCAGCCCATGGACTTTCAACAACTCCTTGTGGAAGCCGCCCAAGATCATGATCGAATACCTCGTGAATATGTCGAGTAATGTCACCCTCTTCTGGAGGTGAAGACTGTAACTGGTGTGCGGCTTGCATTCGTGCTTCTTGATTCAATCGCACATTGGAAGCGGATACCCTTGCACGACGTATCTCATTAGAAATCGGAAGGGCAATAGGATTCTCTACTCCATCACCGCCAGCGATTGGTGACGCTTGATCCCTCCCCATATGCTGACCCAAAAACGCATTGATCTCTGCTTCGACAGGGTTCACTACTTCCTCTTGGGCCGTACCGTCTCTTTCATCAATTTCAGGTGGTGTCAGTCGCCCACATTCAGGGCAATCAACGATTGCGAGCGACGGGGCGACAAACGTTGCTCCACAGCCTTTACATTGTCTTCCGCTCATACGCTGTTCTAAAAGAACATTCGAAATCAATTCATCTTCATTATCATCATCTTCAACATTGCCTCGCACTCCACCTCGCACGCGACGAAAGACGGCAACTATTTGGGAAATGATCCAGATCAAGACGAAGAGAAGCGGTAAGACCGCTTCTAGCCAGTCAAATCCTGCAGCAAATAGCGGATGAGAAATGAATTGAAAGAGCATGATTCCTTATCCTCCTCAATAACACGAGGGCAAAAACTAGGATGAGAGTTCTGTTTTTAATGCATTACGTGGGTGGTGCCACCGGAGACGGTGTGATTGCTATCGACCGTCTCATTTCAGTATCAGCCTGCAGATTCTTAAGTTTGTAGTAGTCAAGAATACCGAGCTGTCCGCTTGCCAAAGCATCTGATGTGGCTTTCGGCACTTCGGCTTCCGCTTCAACAAGGGCTGCACGACTCTGTTCAACCCCTGCGACCATTTCTTGTTCTCGAGCAACTGCCATTGCACGGCGACCTTCTGCCTTGGCTCGTGCGACACGGGTATCTGCTTCCGCTTGATCCGCCTGAAGCCGAGCACCCACATTTACTCCTACATCAATGTCTGCAATATCAATTGACACGATTTCAAATGCTGTATTTGAATCAAGTCGGCGACCAAGCACTGTTTTAGAAATTACATCTGGATTTTCAAGAACATTGCTGTGTGTTTCTGATGAACCAATCGCTGAGACAATACCCTCTCCAACACGTGCAATAATTGTGTCTTCTGTTGCTCCACCAATCAGTTGATTCAAGTTCGTTCGTACAGTCACTCGTGCTCGAACCTTGAGTTGAATTCCGTCTTTTGCAATAGCATCAAGAGTTTTCCGACCACTCTTTGCGCCAGGGCAGTCAATAACTTTTGGGTAAACACTCGTCTGGACAGCTTCCCGAACATTTCGACCGGCAAGATCAATCGCGGTGGCTAGTATAAAGTTGAGTTCACCAATCTTTGCCTTTGAAGCTGCAATTAGTGCTTGAACAACCAGCGGCACTCTTCCACCAGCAAGGTAGTGTGCCTCTAGAGCCTGTCGTGTTATTCCACTGTCATCTCCAAGCCCAGCCTGTACGGCCATTATCTTGCTACGCACAATAACTGCTGGGTTGACCTTTTTGAAACTCATTGCAACAAGATCAAATAAGCCAATACCAGCACTTGATGCGTAGGATTGCAGCCACAGCCGTAGGTAGCGCGCAAGAAACCCGAAAACAATAAGTAGAAGTATGACACCGACAACGAGCACAATCAGACCAGGAACACCCGACATTGAAAACTCCATGACATGTTCTGTGATGTGTCGCCAAACGATTTTTGTGGCAACTTAATACATTGAAGCCTGTTTCGAGAGTATCACCGAGTCAAGCGCCCGAAGGGTTTTCGAAATCATCAAATTCAAGGTCTTCAAACGTTTTTGCACTTAAAATTGGCTTTTCTTCGCTTTTTTCTGGGGATGAATGTATCGGGGAAGTATTGTCAGCTGGCTCCGGAAACGCCCGAAGTTCTGGCTTTGATTGCATTGTACGAACGACGACCGCCCGTCCTTCTGTCCCAACGACCTCAATTCTTGTCTCACTGGAAATCACACCTGCTCGACTTACGGCTTCAATTCGCTCCTCTGCAACTTCCACCTGTCCCCATGGTACAAGGTCTGTTACAGCCCGACCTTGTCTGCCTACAAACTCTTTCAATCGCTCTCTTTGTTTTTTTGCTGGGACTAAATCCTGTGGCTCCGGTGGAGACGGCATAATTCGGCGACCAAGGGGTGTTGATGGGAAAAGATGAAAAGCAATTGCAAGAGTAGCTGGGACAGCAACTGCTGTAATGGCAAGTACTAAAAATCCGGAACCAATTCCCTGTTCAGCAAACGCTGTGGCAACCGCTGCCACGATCGCCGCAATACTGACAAAACCAAGAAGCCCACCGGACGGAATGAAGACCTCGAGAACCATCACGAAAAGGCCGACGAAAAGCAGTCCCGTAATCCAAAACAGCGGACTCATACAGACTCCTGTAAATGCGGCACCACAATTATATGATTCGAGTGCACAGCTGTAATTCGTACTAATGTTCCTGATTCGATCAACATGCCATCCGCAGAGACATCTCGCACATGGCCATTAATTTCTGCTTTCCCAGCTGGTGCCAATCGCGTGGTCGTAACACCCGTTTCACCAACCAAGTGTTCAAGTGTTTCTAGTTCGTGAGGTGCGACTGGTTCTGGTGGAGCTAGTAACACATGCCGGAAGACCGGTGTCGAGGGGAGCCAACGTCGAACCAGCATCCCAAAAACGACTACGCCAATTCCAGCGCCAAGAATACCTAACAAAGAAAACTGTAATTGCCGTATTTGATAATTATTTGCCGGAAGTACGAAAGACTGACTCGCCAAGACCAAAGAAGCAATCACAAGTAAACCGCCACCTAAACCAAAAATGCCGATGCCTGGCACAACAAAAATTTCAGCAGCTAGACAGATTATTCCTGCCAGGAAAAGCATAACCTCTAACCAACCACTCGTTCCATTAAGATACTGGCTCCAGAAATAAATAATGAATGCAACCATTGCAATAAACCCACCGAACCCAAGGCCTGGAGTCTGTAATTCAATATAAAGACCTACTCCTCCAATGAGCAGGAGAAGCCACGCAAGCCCAGGACTTGCCAGTGCATCGAGTAGCCGATCAGCCCAGCCAGGTTCGACAAGCGTGATGTCTTCACCAAGACCGTAGCGTTCTACAAGATCAGAGAATGAGGCTACAGGTGGCTCAGCAAGCCCAAAGGCCTCGGCCTGAAAACCATCCACGAGCAGTGGGCCTGGCTCAAGATCCTGCTGTTTTTTCCAGGTAGCATCGTCTTTCCTCAAACGGAGCAAGCGCGTGCTGAAATACTCGGTTCTCCCAGTGGTCTGCTGAATAAATCGACTTACTTGGTATCCGGGTAAAACAAGTGCCAGAGGCAGCGAACCGAATGGACTGAAGCTATCTTGCATAATTTGTTGCCAAGCCTCTTCAATCACTTCAGATTGGCGAGTATCAATTGTCGCCGCTCCCTCTCCACCAAGCACGGCTGTTTCCGTCATAACGACTTGATGACATGCAAGTGCAATCAGTGCTGAGTCACTACGCGCCTGATTTGAAATATACGCAACTGTCTTCACCTCAGCGGGGTTTATTTCCTGTAACCAACGCGCGAGCACAAGGCTCTGTTCGGGTGATCCTCCTGCCGAATCAATTTTTAAGCACAAGAAATTTGTCTTTGAGGCTATCGCCTCCTCGAGTCTGACTCGAACTCGCGTGATATTATCACTGGAAATTGGTCCGGAAAGACTCACCACAGAAGCCTTCCAACCTCGTTGCATGGATGGATTCGGCACAAGTTGCTTGGAATCAATACCAAGGCTCTTTGCTAGTTCGCCTTTGCTTTTGACAAGTAATCCTACAACGCCAATCTCACGACAACGCCGTCCAGATAATGCCAGGGGTTGCGGGCCAATGTCTTCAACACTGAAAACCTGCACTTCTTCACGCAACTTGGGCACACGATCTGAAGCAACAATTTGGTTTCCTACTTCAGTCACAACGCGGGCAACTCGTGCAGAAGGATCCACGAGTGCGACAGCAAGGGGTGGAGGAACTGTCCGCCGGCGACTAGCAATTTCTTGATATGCAGCACGCATTGTGTCATCAACTCGTTGCCCGTTTCGACTTACTGGTCCCAGCATTGCATCTGGAGCCATGACAATCTCGTCACAGGCAAGTGCAACCAGGACGGCGTGCCCCTGAGCACCGTCCGGCAAATATGCAATCGTTTTTACATTTGCTAATTTTGAATCAGTGAGAAATCGTGCTAATTCCAAAGAACGTCCAAAGTCACTACCACTGGACTCTGCATCGCTGGTTACATCAAATTGGAGAACGAGTTTGCCACGTTGACCCGGTGCAGTTTGCAGGCGATCAAGCTGTCGCAAAATAGCCGCGCGGACAGCGGTATCACGACTGCCAGTGATAGGCAGGCGTACCGCAACACTTATCGTGGAGACTCTTGTACTCCGAGAAACATTCTCAGGCACTGCTGGAGCCATCTTAGGCTGCACCGCATCTCGAGGAAGTTCTCCTGCGACGCCTTCATTCTGTACACCGGCTGCAGCCTTTGCTCTTTCCACGGCTTCCGCAAGAGGACCAGCCTGCACGAACTGATAGGAAACCGCAGGAAAAGCCATGAGAGTCAGACTCAAAATAATCAAGTGGCAGGCACGCATAACGTTAGGTCCCACTGGGACAGCGGAAGAAAACACCTTGATCCATTGATTTGTACACATCATTTGATTTTCCACCAAAAGTTTACGAGCACAAGAAAATGAGTCAAAAGAACAACTACGACGCGGTTCATAACACCAAAGACAACTCGTGTTGGAATACTTTTGGTAGACTCTATTTTTGGCACGAGACACCTATCTAAAAAGAACTATGACAGAAAACTGCAGCGAACTCCTGAAAATTATTGAAGCAAGAGCTCTCAAACGAGGCACCTTTACTCTGGCATCAGGCCAGACAGCCAACTTTTACCTCGATGCGAAGCAAGTTGTTCTCGATTCATATGGGGCCATGCTCGTCGGCAAAGTTATTCTAGAACGACTTCAATCGTTTGGTGAGCTACCGGATGCAATTGGTGGCATGTCGATTGGGGCAGACCCCATTACAGGTGCTGCCGTCACAATAGCTGGAACAGCTGGGTTACCACTGAAAGGGTTCATGGTTCGAAAAGAGCCCAAAGGGCATGGGATGCAGCGGTACATTGAGGGCCCCGTCGAGGCAGGCAACCGAGTCGTTATTGTTGAAGATGTCACAACAACTGGTGGTTCATCTCTTCTTGCAATTGATCGAGCAGTTGAATTTGGTCTCCATGTAGAGCGTGTCATCACGGTCATTGACCGGCTTGCCGGCGCGACTGAAGCATTTGCAGCACGCGGGATTCCCCTGGAGCCTCTCGTAACAATTCGTGACCTCGGTATTGAGCCAGAATAAAACCACTCCGTAGTAAAGCATTCAGTACTACACTCACAAAATGCCAGGATATTTCGTATGCGGATGAGTGTCCTTTGAATAGGATGCTCAAAAACCTACGACTCCCCCTCAAAATACAGTGCCACTTCGACAGAGGTGCTACTATTAGAGGGGAAACCAAGAATGGTTGGAGAGAGGACAGGAAGGCATTCGTACAAGGGAATGGTTGGCATGACAGCATTTCAGAAACCTGTCACTTTTCATGGCATGCATGGTGTTCTATTTCGTCTTCTCTATTGTCTTGTTCTCTTGCCCAGCGCGGCACACGCTATCACCAGAAGTGCTGGAGACGATGTCACCAATCAGCAGAAAATTACTGCACTCATTACTGAACTTGGCGACAGTGATTATGCCACACGTGAATCAGCAACTCAGCAACTACGTACCATTGCTGATCACGCAATTGATCAATTACTTGATGCTGCTAATCAAAGCAATGATTTGGAGATTGCCCTTCGGTCACAGTGGATTCTTGAGACAGTGTCCCTTGTTGGACCAGACGATCCCCCTGAAGTAACGGAGTTATTGAAAAATTTTTCCAACAGTTCTTTGTCTCAGCAGATCAGTACATTGAGCCGGCTTGTACGTCTTGAGAACAATGTAGGTATCAAGCCACTCGCTCGTCTAATTCGAACAAATCGTTCTGCAAGCATTTCCTATCTCGCGGCCCTCGTCCTACTGCAAGAATGGAGGCCTAATGACCCATACTGGCCAATTCTAGTAGCAGATATTCCTGCTGAACTTAATACCAGCCAGCGTCCATCCGCACTACTCATACAGCATCTCATTTCTTTTTCCAGACTAGCCGACAATCCAGAAAATAAATCGGACCAAAAGAAAGATGCGTTTACCAATCTTGAAGAAGCAATAAAAAAATTCCTTGAACTCCTGCCTTTCAACAAACAAGCTTTTGGGATCAACACGACGAGGCGTGAGGTTGGCGATCTTGCTAGAGAGATTGTCGTACGCTGTCATGCCCGTGCAGCGGTGCAGGCTGAATTTCCTGATCGTGGCATTGATATCGCCAAGAAACTTTTTGGTTTTATTGCTGAGCGTGGAGAAAAGAATCCTCTAGCAACTGCGGACGTACTATTTTGGGCTTCACATTCTGGGCTGGCCGACATTTGCAACGCTGTGCCAGAGAGTCTGCAGAAGACCTTTGAAGATCAATCGCTCACACTCTACGCGGTAGCAAGTTGCGAACAGGCCAATGGCAATGACATTCTGGCTACTGAAATGGCTGGGCGTGCCTTTGCTTTATCGAGTGACAAGACAGACCAGCAGATGTTGGCTGCTATTAGACTTGATCATTGGGGGCTTATTGATTGGGCTGACCGTGAATATCAAAGAGTTGTTGCCTCACCTAAATTATCAGCCCAGCAAATAATTCCTCTTTCCATCCAGTGGGCCGAACTGCTCAATGACTTTGATCGATGTGAAGAAGCCTCTGCCGTTCTTGAAAAAATGTTGAACGGTTCCCACGGCACCGTTCAAAACATCCGTATCATGGATTCACTTGGCTACTCAAAAGAGGCACTCACTGCTCGCCAGAAATACTTTGTGTCTCGTGGTGCTCAAGGAGATGGCAACAGAGATCGCGAGAGAAAAGATCTCGATGAAGCACTAAAAGAATATCCGGAAGAAATTGACACGCTCATCGCGTACTACCACTTCCCTAAAATCTCAGCCGTTGA
>JABHNP010000260.1 GCA_018694455.1 Planctomycetaceae bacterium
ACAACCGACCACAATCATGCTCCGGCGGCAATTCGCGGTATCAACGCTGGCTTGCACTGTTATTGTGAGAAGCCCTTAACGCACACGGTTGAAGAAGCCAGAAAGATTGCAGCAGCTGCAACGTCCAAGGGAGTCGCGACCCAAATGGGGACGCAAATTCACGCTGGCGACAACTATCGGCGAGTCGTTGAGATCATTCGTGCTGGCACGATTGGCGATGTCAGGGAAGTCCACGTGTGGGTCGGGAAAGGCTGGGGTGGTGGAGACCGCCCCAAGAAGGTCACCAAGCCACCAGCAAACCTAAGCTGGGATCTTTGGTTGGGACCTGCTCCAGAGAGACCGTTCGCACCGGGACGTTACCATCCTGCGCAATGGCGACGCTGGTGGGACTTCGGTCAAGGAACGCTTGGTGACATGGGTTGTCACTATATGGACTTACCGTTTTGGGCTTTGAATCTACGGCATCCAGCCTCGATTGAAGCTGAAGGCCCCAAGGTACACCCCGAAACATGCCCCTTGGGTTTAGTCATCAAGTATAAATTCCCCGCTCGAGGTGATATGCCAGCCCTGGATTTGACCTGGTACGACGGGAATAAAACGCCACGCATTGTTGCTGGAGAAAAGGTGTCCAGCAATGGGGTAATGTTTGTGGGAACTGAAGGGCATATGTCTGCCTCCTATGGAAACTACAAACTGTTCCCAGAAGATAAGTACATCAATTTCAAGCCACCAGCACAGACTATTCCGAAGTCGATTGGGCATTATGCAGAGTGGATTAAGGCTTGTAAGGACGGTTCACCTACCACCTGCAACTTTGATTACTCCGGCGCACTTACTGAGTCGGTGTTGCTAGGGAATGTTGCCTTCCGTACAGGCGAGCAAATTAATTGGGATAGCGAAAACTTGAAAGCAATCAATTGCCCCGAAGCTGATAAGTATCTTCGCAAAGAGTATCGTCCTGGCTGGGAAATTGAATTCGGAAATTGAGAAGTCGATTTTGTGATTCTTTGGCAACCCTCGCTGCTACGGTAAATCACGTTTAAATGGTAAAAGCAGTGGCCGCCACAACCCCCTGTCTCCGCTTTGTATGCATATCTTTTTGTATGCATCGTTTCAATCGGGTATGCAGTGTGAAATTGCGAAAAGAATATCGTTGTTTGGGCTCAATACGATCTTGCTGATGTATTTAAGCTTCTGCCTGTTGATCTGCCATCCACTGTTCACCGGCTTCTTCGGTCTGCCGCTGGCACTGAATGCACATCGTTGCATAGGGAAGGGCCTGAAGGCGAGCCAAAGGTATTTTTCCACTACAGATTTCGCATGACCCATACGTACCAGATGACATTCGCTCCAAAGCGTTTTCAATAGAACCGAGCTCGCGCGCCTCAACTTCAGCAAGCTGAGAACTGATTTCATCCTGTGCAGTATCTACAGCAGCATCAATAACATCTCCGGGTGATTCGCTTCGTAATTCTTTGAGCAACGTAAGGTCACCGTTGAGTGCACTACGGAGAGCATCTCGTCGACGGACGAGGATTGCTCGGAGGCTTAAAAGTGCATCTTTTCGTGCCATAGTATATTTCCTCCCTTGTAGTGTCGTGTGCTAGTTAGCCAACATAGCGTTGGTATAACCTATATAGTACGGAGCTTGTTCGTTTTAAGTTCTAGAAAAATTTAAAAAACCGTCTTGTCTACGTAGATCACCTCTTTTTAAGTTTCGTAGCATGGAATACTAGCTTTTACAATTAGAAGTCGACATTTTATTTTGTCCGCTGCTCCACAAAAGAAATGTGTGTTACGAATCAACTACCTTTCCTATTTCACCGTGTAGGGTGAGGACTACTTTGCGCGATCCGCCATTGTTTCGGTGTTCACATAAGTAGATGCCTTGCCAGGTGCCGAGGCATAAATTTCCAGACTTTACTGGAATGGTAAGAGAGCATCCCAGCATGGATGTCTTTACATGAGCAGGCATGTCGTCAGGCCCTTCGCAGGTGTGACGATACGGCAGGTTTTCAGGGGCGATTTTCCTGAAAGCCATTTCAAGGTCATGCGGGACATCCGGGTCGGCATTCTCATTGATGGACAGGCTCGCAGACGTGTGCTGAATGAAAAGATGCAGCAGCCCAATATATGGTCCCTCCATCTGTTTAAATTCCTGCTCGATTTCAGGTGTAATGAGATGAAATCCACGACTGCGGGCCGTGAGGTTTGCCGTACGCTGTTGCCAGACCATGCGTTACAACTCCAAAAAAAGAGATGACTGAAAGAGGAGAGACCAAGGGATGTGTTGGGGTATTATTTTTCGATTGCATCGTGACCAAAGCACCAGACGACACCGTCATCACTTGCAAGAATGACTCGATCACGAACAACAGCTGGCGATCCAGAGAAACCGCCACCTGCGCTAAACTCCCAGCATTCTGATCCATCATGATTCTGCAACATTTTTATCTCGCCCGCTGTGTCGGCAACGATAATGCTCTCCG
>JABHNP010000117.1 GCA_018694455.1 Planctomycetaceae bacterium
GGAATGAATGGAGCACTGGAATGAATGGAGCACTGGAATGAACAGAACCATGGGATGCGTACCCTCGTACTGTTTCAGTCTTACAGCGTGGCTGCTTTGCATTGCCTCACTGAACTTTCACTGTGCTGCTCTTGCCGAACCGCCGGAACAAACACTTGCTGAACAAATAGCGTTTCAGACGGCCGTACGCACAATTGCGCAATCGGTCGTTCGAGTAGAAGCGAGCGGCCTCTCCATTGCTGCTCTCCAAGGAGGACGAGACGCAACACCTACAGCGGGGCCATCAAGTGGTCTTGTTGTTGGATCCGAAGGCTGGATTCTTACGACTGAATTCGCGGTTCCTCCTGATATGAAAGAAGTTGTCATAACTCTTCCGCCGAACCAAAAAACACCGAAACAGCCTCTCGAACGACTCGTTGGTCGAGTTGTGGGACGTGATCTTAATCGACGCCTTGTATTGCTTAAGTGCAATCCAAAAATACCACTTGCCGAACCTCAATTTGCCACTCAAAAATCCATTCGGCAAGGACAATGGGCTCTTGCTGTTGGGCGAGTTTGGGATCCCTATGAACCGAGTGTAGCCATCGGCATTGTTTCAGCAGTTGACCGATGCTGGAGCAGGGCTATCCAAACAGATGCGGCTATATCACCAGTGAATTACGGCGGGCCCTTACTTGATATTCAGGGACATGTTCTTGGCGTCATTGCACCGCTACTAGCTGAAACTGCAGGCATGGAAACGGGAACCGAGTTGTACGACTCGGGCGTCGGTTTTGCTGTACCCATGCATGACATAGCACCTCTGTTACCTCGTCTAAAAAAAGGTGAAACGCTCAGGCCAGGGCTTCTTGGCATTGGATATTCTACAACCGACCCTATCAATGGACGCCCTGTCATCGAAATAGTGCGAGCCGACTCTCCTGCAGCAAAGGCGGGAATGCAAAGTGGTGATCAAATCACCAGTGTCGATGGTCAAACTATTCAACGCATCGCAGATATTCGACATGCGTTAACACCAAAACTTGCAGGTGACTTAATCAAGATCACCCTTCGACGTGATGGTGAAAAGACACCACGCACGATAGAGGCTGTGCTTACTGACACACTTCCACCATGGAAGCGGTCAATGATCGGCATTATTCCCGCACGCCAAACATTGAAGACGAAAAACAAAAAAGTTGAAAATAATGGCGTTATCATCAACTCAATTTGGCCGAACAGTCCGGCTGAAAAAGCTGGACTTGCGCCACAAGATACCATTACAGCTATTGCCCTCACTCGGGGTGAGGACGAAGACAGCCTTTCTTTTCGGCCTCTTGCATCGTCAAATCAACTTGCTGGTTTTCTTGGTGGACTCACGGGCAGCACTAGTGTTGTTCTCAAAGTTCGTCGCGAGGACGTGTTCCAAGATTTTCCCCTGACTACAGCCTTATTTCCGGGAACACCTTTACCGGGAACACCTTTAAAAGATACTCCGGCTGCTACACCAATACGTGGCAATGCCCCACCAGCAGCAATCGTAAAGCTTGATATCCCTGAAGTTGCAGAGACGTCATGGGCAGTCGTTCCAGACCAGCAGGAGGGACCACCTTTGGGTGTACTTGTATTTTTTGACGAGCCATCCGGAATCCT
This sequence comes from Planctomycetaceae bacterium, assembly GCA_018694455.1. Lineage (GTDB taxonomy): Bacteria > Planctomycetota > Planctomycetia > Pirellulales > UBA1268 > UBA1268. Next base: position 1,633 of record JABHNP010000117.1, read on the forward strand.
TTCAGAAAACACTGTAACTGCTTGGGCAGCCAGCTGGCGGAGAGCTGCTTCCCGGCACCGTGTTGCTGCTGTCTTACTTCCTTCTTCAGACTCAAACACCTGGCGACAAGCCGATTTGGAACGAGTAGGGAAAACAATTAATGTTCTCTCGCAGCGGTATGAGATTGATCCTACCAGAATTGCTTTCGCTGGCTTCAGGGCAGGGGGGACATTCGCTTGGCTCGGAGCCAACCGGTTCGAGGCAATTGTGCGAGGTGTATGCCTTATTGACGCCGACATACCGAGGAGATCAAAAATTCAAGAAGCTTCACCGGAACGCTTCCGTTGGGTACTTTTTGGTACAGGAACTCAAAAAAACACAAACGCAGAGATGCAGCAACCATTCCGAAAAAGTGAACAACAACTCCGCAGTGCCGGCATTCCAGTAGGCTTACTATCATTTTCAAACGATGAAGAAAAAGCGTTGAGACTCTGCCAATGGGTTGAGGCACTTGGACTTCTTTAGATACGATCATATGGATGCCGTGGGCTGCATCGCCGTTTTAGAGACTTTATTCCAATACCTTGAAAACCTGCCAAGGTCTTTCACCCTGCTTGGATCACAAAATGGTGGCCAATCGATCGAAAAAATGGGGAGTGACCCTGAAAGCGTTTCGGCAACGTGACGCACTGCTGGACATGATGTCTTGGCAACACTGACTGCATTGACGTTGTATGACTGAACTCTCTCTTGCAAGACCGAAGCAGAATTCCCAAACCACACTTCAAGGTCTTGGAAATCTGCAAAGCATTCACAAATAAATGCAATTCGTTTGAAGGATGGAAGTTCTTCAGACAACACATGTGGGTCGAAAATAAAAACGGCAGGAGATGCAGGAGCTCTCAGCAGGGCAGGGGATTGTGTCGAGAGTGAATCTTGCGTAATCCACACGAGTGATTCATCGGGGACATCACGGGTGTCATATGAAATGACTGGTTGTATTGTCAGCCTCTCACTTCTTTCACCATAGGTACGCACAAACAAGCTCTCGTTAAGCTCTTCGTATGTTCCTTCAAAATCACAGTGCCCTAAAACAGGACACACTTCACAATGAACCCCATTGGTAAACCGTTCCAGATTATTGCGATTAAATATATACGGCTTGCTCGAAAATACTCCGGCAACCCATTGCCACGAAAAATTATTGCTCGCGGGATCGGCATCAAGCAGATGTTTCAGAAACCACGCAGCACCGACCTTCCATGAGACTTTTCGGGTATGGACAAGCCACGAGGCAAGCCACATGCGCTCGTGATTGTGAAGCCAACCATCCCGCACAAGTTTTTTACAGAACACATCGACACAGGCTAGTCCGGTTTCCCCATTCGCAATATTCTCGGGAAGATAATCAATCACTTCTCCCCGAAGTTCTGCTGCGGGAGTTTCTAATTCTTGCCAGACACCTTCAGGCCGAGCTTCCCGAACCCGCTGCCAATAATCTCGCCAGCCTAATTCAGAAATCAGCTTTTCAGCTTGCGAAGCATGCTCAACCTTGGAGATCGCTGCGTCCCGCACCTCTGCCAGAGACAAAACTCCGTGCCGTAACCATGGGGACAGTCGCGTAACTGCCCCCGACACAAAATTTCTTGTGGAGCCATATTGGATCGGATCAAGCTTCTTAAGCTGAGCAATCGCCTGAGATCGACCTCCTCGAAAATACCGTTTGGGGAAATTTTCTACTTCAGTAGAAGTCGGTTTAGACAGCTCACTGCCAGTCGCTGAATGAAGCAAGCGAGCGAGTTGCGCATAAAGCTGTTGAGGATCATTTCTGCATGACTGAAGGTTTTCCAATGTGTGATTCCTCTACCTGCCTCAGAAAGCTGGGACACTCGACAGAATATTCATGCAAATACAAAACTGCCTTAAAACACGGTGCATCAAAAATCGTAACTCATTGCACCCGTGAAGTAAATCGTTGGTTCCGCTTGTTTATCGGGCACACAAGCGGCCACAAGTGAGCCGCCACTGCGGGCAGCGTTGCAGTACATCCTTCAACACAGCGTGATCTTCATTGCCTCGCCTTCGACCCTACCGACCCCCTCGCCATGAATCACAGGGAACTACTGCTTCGGCGTCGGCACATAAGCCAATTGTTTTTCGTGACAGCGCCTTCACCTCTACCTAGTACTGTTCACCGGCTGTGTCACCCATAAGTCCATGCCATGACAACGCAGGCTCAGTGTTGTCATACCGTAACCAAAGGAAAAGCAAAAAAAAAAAACGAAAGGCCA
>JABHNP010000145.1 GCA_018694455.1 Planctomycetaceae bacterium
ATTACCGCAAGGCGAGAACCAAATGAATCAGTGCTATCGGCCAGCTTTCTCATCGTAGCATCCATGCTTGAGAGATTTTCACGCCCCTCAATAGCCATCGCACCAGTCTTGCCGGCCATCTCATTTACAGCCACCATGGTCTGTGTAAGTTCTTTGCCGGTAACGGTGATCTCTTCGACAGCGGCAACGGTTTGGGTAGTAGAGTCTCCGAGACGTTGAATAACCTGTTGTTGATCAGTGCCCGTGGCTTGGAGTTTCGAAGAGGTATTGGTTAACGTGTCACTCGAGTTTTGAACACGACCTATCAAAGAACGTAGATCGTTGGTCATTGTCTGAAGAGACTCCAAAAGAATTGCAGTTTCGTCCCGAGAGAAGACCGAAACATTTCCTCGTAGGTCACCGGTTGCCACCTTCCGGGACATGCTGATTGCTCTTTGAATAGGCATGCTGATACTTTTTGCAACGAAAAGCGCTACGATAATCACTAGGAGAACTGTGCCACACACCAGACCGGCGATCAGGAGTTGTTGAAAACGGAGCAGTGCAAATGCTTCACTCGTGTCTTGTTTTGCGACAAGGCCCCACCCAAAGCTTGGAAGGTAACACCATGCCGCGGCAACTTCTTCTTGTCTGTAATCAGGGAAAACGGCATATCCTCGTGTGCCACTCGATGCGTATCGTGCAGCTACGGCTTTGTCTGCAGAGAGTGGTATGGTGAGTTGAAAGGCCGCATCGAGTTGATGGCGGAGTGGGCTCGTGACTCGTGCCATATTATCAATACGTTCGGCAGCAAGAATTTCTCCAGTGGCACCAAGTCCGGTTGTGTCGCTAAGAATTTGCCAGACACGTTCAATGCTTAGTTCGAGTGCTAATACTCCGATGACCTTGTCATTTTTAAATATTGGGGCGGTGACAAAGGAGACCGGGTCTGCGGAATTTCCAAATGGGCTGAATCGACAAAGTTCAGATTGTAGAAGTGTGCGAGATCGATCGAAACCTTTTGCAAGATCTGTATCGCGTAGTGAGTCAGAGGTGAGAGATAATCCAGGTAGGAGCCTCTCAGATGAGGAGTAAAGAACAGTGCCTTGGATATCAATGAGCAAAAGGCTCTGGTAGCCCAGAGAGCTAGTAGCTTCACGTAGGTACAATGCGGACGATGTATCATCACCAGATATTTTTTCGGTTTCAGACACAGAAGGCTCAGCTTCTCGAAAGGAAGCCATGGCAGCTACGACTGCCGGCGTCCTAGAAAGCGTTGTGCCATCACGTACTCGTTCGGCCGCATAGGACTCAAGTTGGGTGGAACGTGCAGACGCAATTTGTAGGAGACGGTCTTGAACAGAAGATTGGAGGGCTCGGTTTGCGAGGCTGGTTGTAATTGCCGTAAGTAGTCCACAGGGCAACAGCGACATAAGCAGGAACCAAAATAAAAGCCGACGTGCGAGTCGCTGTCGTTTTTTCTCAACCGGTTGTGATGGAGGTGCATTAGTCATTTGTTGCAGCCTCCTTGGGGGTTGTAGTTGCGGTGTTAGCCCAGCCTCCCCAGCGTTGGTACAGGTCGCTGACAAATGCGTTCCAGTCAGATTTTGAACGTGTAATGGGATAGGGGACAGGTCGTACTGAGCCGTTACTGTTCCAGACAATATCAAACTGGCCAGTTTTTTGAATTTTCGCGATGTAGACCGGACGCCATGTATGTTGTGTAGCTGGGTCGACGGCTATGATGCCTTCAGGAGCATTGAGGCTCTGTTGTCTCAGGGCATTACGCACTTGTTGCACATCAGTGTTACCGCTTTCCCGAACGGCGTTCGCCCACAGATACACGCTGTTGTAGGCAGCAGCAATAACGTCGCTTGTTACACGATCCGCTCCATAACGCTTTTTGAATGCAGCCACGAATTTTTTGTTTACATCAGTATCAATTGACTGAAAGTAGTTCCACGCTGCATAGTGACCAACCATATCAGTATGGTCCGTAGCCCGTAGCTCATCTTCAGCTATTGCAAATGTCACTACAGGTATATCGTCTGGTGAGATACCAGCTTCACGGAGCTCACGGAAAAAAGCTATCGCTGAATCTCCAACGACAGAGCAGAGAATGACATCAGGTTGTGTGTCGACAATCTCTTGAACATAAGATTTAAGGTCAGTGCTACCGAAGGGAACATATTTTTCAGCTACTTTTTCAACATTGAGCCCCATGAGTTGATCTGAAATGATTGCATTGACACAGTGAGGCCAGATGTAGTCGGATCCAAGCAAGAAAAACCTGCGAGCATTCAGTTCACCATGACACCACTGAACAGCTGGAGTTATCTGCTGATTTGGTGCGGCACCGGTATAAATGACATTTGGGCAGGTCTCGAGTCCTTCGTATGCCATTGGATAGATGAGGAGATGATCTGACTCAACGAGAACTGGCAAGACGCTTTTTCGACTTGCGCTTGTCCAGCAACCAAAAAGAATGCTGACGTTTTCGTTATTGATAAGCCGATCTGCTTCTCGAGCAAATGTCGGCCAGTCTGATGCACCGTCAGCAATGACCCATCGGATCTTTCGCCCAAGGAGTCCGCCAGCCGCATTGATCTCTTCAAATGCCAGTCGTTCCGCGTCAATCATTGCTGATTCACTAACAGCAATAGGGCCCGTCTGTGAATGAAGCACACCAACCAGAATTGGTTTTCGAGCAAGAATCAAAAGTCCGCTGAAATACCAGAGGGCACAACACACAGCTATGGAGCATCCAGCGGCTATTTGCAGCCGTTTTCGAGACAAGCTCTTCGAATTTGGCATCTCGGTTGATTTTCGCGCAGGGACTTCGGGGACACACTACTACCTGCAATCTTTGCCTATATTCCCCAGCCGTGCGATGTTTTTCTTTAATTTTTCCCGGTTTGGTGAAGCGGCGTTACCTTTTGGCCATCTCTCAACGATGGTTGGTGGGTCTGTTTTCCGCGTATAGGGCGTATTTTTCGTACCCAGATATTTCGAAAACGTACCGGATTTCTATGGTCCTGAAGCCGGATCGGTAGGTCTGGTGGATGTGCGATGTACCGAGGGGGACGGTTGAACGGAGTATCACCGAGCAGTTCGAAGTGATTCTGTACGAGTATACCGTTGTGTAGCACGGTCACGGTTGCTGGTTCAGTGAGCTGGCCCGCTTTGTCAAAACGAGGGGTGTTCCAGATGATGTCATAGGTGTTCCACTCTCCTGGTTTTTTTGTAGCGTTCACAAGGGGTGGAGTCTGTTTGTAGATTGCAGCAGCTTGCCCATCGAAATATGTTTTGTTGTTGTATGAATCAAGCACCTGAATCTCATAAGGGCCAAAAAAAACACCACTGTTTCCGCGGCCTTGTCCGGTTCCATCTGCGGGAACTGGGCTCGACCATTCAAGGTGCAGCTGGCAATCACCAAAAGTGTCTTTTGTGTGAATCATTCCTTTTCCAACAACCAGACAGCCATTCTCGATTATCCACGTGGCAGCGTTGTTCCACGCGTGCGTATTAGAGCCATCGAATAGTATGGTTGCATCGCTGGGAGCGTTTTGATGCGGTTCGCCCGGTGTGACGTATTGTGGTTCATCCCATTTGATACCTGGTAAATATTCTTCAGCTGTTGCAGGCATGAGTAGACAAATCCAAGAGATCAGTATGAATACAGAGCAGGCCCCTTGAGGCTGACTGCAAAGGTGAGACTGATTGAAAGAGGCGGTTGCTTGTCTTTTTATTGTGTTCATCTGCAAATGACTCCGTGTATTGACTCACTGTAATGCTCTGAGGCCTACAGGCTCGGTGTATTCCCCAATGGTCAGAACCTTGTGGAGTATGGCAGGCGGGTCAGCTCATGTCAGTAGTTACCGGTCTGGGCCGAGAATCGGTACGATCCCTACAGGCCGTCCGTCAGCGAGGCGTTCGCAGTAAGTACTGCTGAAAAGTTTGCCTAGTCGTTAAAGTCGTGGCGTAAATTACTATAGCCGGCTCTTAGCCACGAATTATTGCTTCAAAACCATTCGATGGAGAAATTACCACCATGCCAAAACTCGGACTGGCTTTATCAGGTGGGGGTTTTCGTGCAACGCTCTACCATCTTGGAGTGATTCGGTATCTCAGAGATACGGGCAAGCTGGAAGAAGTCAGTGATATCGCCTCGGTCTCTGGTGGCTCAATACTCGCCGCACATCTTGTATTGAATTGGGAGAAGTACACGGGTGACGATGATGAGTTTGCAGCAGCAGCAGCTGAAATCATTGATTTCGTGCAGTTTGACGTGCGGAACCATATCGTCAGGCGTTTGCCATTCATCTATAGCCTTCGGATGTTCGGAAAACTGGCTCGTCGTGAGATAAATTATCTCACTCCGAACGCGGTTCTTGAGCGTTATTATCGGGATATGCTGTACGGTGATACCTGTTTGTACGAACTTCCTGATTTGCCTCGGCTTCATATTCTTGCAACGAATGTAAGCGACGGTGTGTTGTCTGTGTTTAATAAAAACGGTCTCTATATCCAGCAACGAAACAGTAAGCATAATTTTGAATTTCGTCATATTCCAGGTCAGATGGCGACATTGCCACGAGTGGTAGGTGCATCATCTGCATTCCCAGGTTTTTTTCCACCGGTTGAGATATCGGCGATGGATCTGGGTGTTAGAGAAGGGCAGTTCCCGACCGAGTCATTTACTGATGGTGGCGTATATGACAATCTCGGTACGCGTGCATTTGCATGGCTTGCAGCTGAGGTGGGCGCTTTTGATCGGGTTCTTGTGAGTGATGCTGGAAAGCCATTTCAGATTCTTGGAGATCAGTCTTTAGGCTTTGTTGGTCAATCTATTCGAGCATCTGACATTCTTTGGGATAGAGTCTGGCAGCTTGAACGTGAAAATTTCGGCCAGCAGGCAGGGTTTTCGTTTCTCCCAATCACTGACGTCATTTCACAAGAAGAAGATCCGACAGCCCAGCATCCTGTGATTCAGTCGGAAGTACAGTCAATTCGTACGGATCTCGACAGGTTTTCAGATTATGAAGTGAATGCGTTGGTTCGTCATGGATTTGAAGTTACCAAAAAAGTCTGTAGTGAAATTGGTCTTGGCGGTGATGAAGATAACAGTTTGATTCCGTGGAACCCATGTCCAGAAACACAGCGGTTACAAACAGAAGATGTAGGAAGTGATCTTGCCTCTGAGCGAGGTCCTTCAATAGCAACTGAAAATTCGCGTCAACTGCGGACGTCCAGCTATCGGAAAGTTTGGTCAACACTCTTCGACTTTAAAGATTGGCCAAGCTATGTTTTTGTCGCGATTGCATTCGTATTGTTTGTCTGTGGTCCTGTGTATATCTACAGATTACGCAAGCATACCGAATTACTCACTACAATGATTGACTCGATTGCACTCGGTGATCCGGATATCCGACAGATACTCGATCTTGTAGAAGGAACTGCGACTCAAGATTGGGAGGTGGCTCCACTAGGTGACCTCGTAGGCCCCGCATCACCGCAATTGAAAGGTGTTGAAATTCTTTCACAGAGCAGAATCTTTGATCTCCGTCAGTTTGATCCGAATGGAGCTGATGAGTCGGCGCGTGGTACTGTCACTGCATGGGACAGAATCGTTGTACGCTTTAACGAAGACTATGCGGGTGATCGGCGTGTTGTGTTCACGGGAATCTTTCCAATGAATGTTACTGAGATTCGTCAGCCCTCAAACCAGCCACAGGGTGATTTTAGGCGAGTTGTTCGAGGAGAAGGTGACGAGGAACTTGGGCCAATGCACGCGCAGCATGAAGTTATCTTTGATCTTTCAAGCGTGCCAATTGGTGAGCGGGTTACGCTTCAGGCGATGACGACTGCGACAGTTCCTGTTACGATGACAGGGCATCTTCCATTCTTTGTGAATAAACGCACTGAACTGCTGACGTCTTGGCTACTCTTTCCTGAGGACATGCCGTATTCAACGTACAGGCTTGTTCGATATCCTGCTGATAAGTCATCACCACCGATTCCTATGGATCCTCGATTTGCCATTGACCATCCGTTCGGTTCACTTATTGGCTGGTCAGTGATCACGCCGAAGGAGGGGATGGTTTACGAGTGTCGGTGGACGAATCAGTAGAATTCGCGAATCCGTCAGGCGTACTAAGCCGAGAGTCATTGCTTGCCTTTCTGATTGCCCAGCCGGTAAAGAGCAACGTGGTAAAAAGAAAATACCACGGAAGGAGCCGAACAACCCAATCAAAGGCCGCTTCTTGTGTGGTTGTTGGGTCTGCCTGTTCTACCGCTGTTACGGTGAGAGCAAATGCAATGCTCATAATCCCATAGCTGACATTCACAGCAAGGCCTCGAAAGCTCAAGACCGTTGCGCGGTGTTTTGAGTCAACCAATTGGTTTAGGTAGTGGCTCTGCAGAAACATAAGAAGACGCATGGAGAGTGAAAGAAGCATGAAAAACCCCACGCCCCACCAAGGAATAAGGAGTGCGGTCCCAGAAAGACCAATAATGACAGTCGTGAAAATCAGTCGAAAATTAGCCTTCGGTGACTGGCTAGTCGCAAGACGTCGCATAGGCGAAGCGGCAAGAAGTCCTATGACTGCGGTGCCAGCACTGATCACGCCGAAGTACAAAACTGGTATGTCGATCCGTGCATAAAGCTGACTTGAAACCACGAGCAATTGGCGAATAGGTTGATCAAAGAGAACACCGGCAGCGATGACAATAAGTACCATCGGGTTTGTGAGAATCCATCGCCCAGTCTTGAATGTTTGTTTGAAGGGGTCGAGAAGAGTCACATGCTTCGGAGATTCTTCGCGTGGTAATTCACGCATTGCAAGGGTCACAAGGATGGCACCGCAGCCGGAGAAGAATGTAAGCCATACGGGCAAACGGAAGGTATCGTCGAGGGTTATTGAGGCGTTGTAGCCTGCCCAGTCGCTCGCTGCCTGAATGAGATCTGGGCTGTAAACCAGAGAGCCGGTTACCATAGCAACGATCGTAGCCAGTCCACCAACTTGCATGAGTCGTTCGAGTACCCGTGGCCAGTCTCCATCTTTTCCAACAGCCTTCAAGGAATCAAAAGCAAGTGCCTCGTCAGCTCCCGACGCAAAGGCTTCTGCTGCACCGCTGAGAACCCGGTTTAGGAGGAGGGCAGGGAACACCCAAGAGGAACCAATTGGAACAACCGCGAGAAGAAGCATCTCGATCGTCATCATGATCGCCGCCGCGACAAGAAGTGCTTTTCTACCCAGAATGTCTGCGAGTGCCCCAGATGGGACCTCAAGCAAAACGATAACGACGGCCCACACTGCATTGAGTAAGCCAAACTGTTCGAGAGTGATCCCATACCGCAGAAACATCACCATAAAAACGGGATAGTAAAAACGGATGTTGAAAAGGATGCGAAACGCCATGAAAAGACGAACGTTACGTTTTGCTGTACTAGTGGCCAGGGGCTGTGGTGTCATGCCCTAGACTATACAGTGAAAAAAAACTGCCGCCCCAAAAAATGGAGCGGCAGTTTCATAAATGAATGCCGTTGAGAGGCTGGAAATACCCGAAGGTATCCAGCTGTCAACCAGGCGGATTGTTCAGTAGGAAAACCCACCCGAACATTCACCTGTACAGTCACCATACGTCACTGGATCACCTCCTTTACTACGAGACTCTCAGCAGTCGCAACCACTGCACTGACTGCCGCCGAGCGGACCATTCTGGCAAGCCAGAAAACTCGTTCATCGAGCATGTAAGCCCGACTTCTGAATAGTAGCAGCAGACTTGATATTGTGGATACGGTGATCTTCGCCGGCAGTACAGATGAGGCAGATTTCTGGTGAAAAATTGTTTTTTAAGCTGTTCGTTGGGTATCAGAGCCGGCGGAATTGCATGACGTGTTCTCGGCCTTCCCTCCCCGGATACCATGCATTTGGTGTTTTTGAGCTTTCCAGAATAAAACCATTCTCAGCAAGGAAAAGTGTCTCCACTTCTTGAATACTTGTGCCGTGAGGTGGGCCGTCAGGCGGTGCAGTCTCATAGCTTTGTGGGTTCAAGTAAAAGACGCCAAGAAATATGCCTGCTGGCTTGAGAGTGGAAGCAATTGCTGAAACGTACTTGGGTCGTTCAGAAGGATCGATTGCACAATAGCAGGTGTGTTCCCAAACCCAGTCAAAGGCTTTATGAAATTGTTGGGGTAATAAAAAGAGATCTGCCTGCTGGTACTGCTCGTTGTCGTACGATTTGTTTTGCTGACACGTTGTGATGGCAGTTGTAGAAATATCAATTCCAAGAGGTGCTGATGTTGGCTCAGCATTGGCAATCGCTTGTACGTCATGGCCTGTGCCGCATCCAGGAACGAGAACCCTGCCCGTCATTCGTTGCTGATTTAACTTAAGCCACTCAATAAGTGGTGGTGATGCAGAGCCCTTGTCCCAGGGTGTGTTGCCTTGACGATAACGCTGATCCCAGTCGGGCTGCATGGTATTATAAAAAACCGTTTTCGGTCATTTCCGTATCGTGTGAGATTATTTGCTTTCTGTGGCTGCTTTATGGCAGGCTCTTCGGGTGATCCAACGACGATAGCAAAACATGAAGTACAAATTGGGATAAGAGAAAAGGAGTCGCGTCACAACTCCCCAGAAACCTTTTTTATGTTCGTATTCGATATGCTCGTTCACTCTTGTATTGTCCGCATCGAGTTCCGTAAAGGTATGGGTATGCTCCCATTTTTCTGCAGGACCACTTTGCTGTACGTCAGTAAAGCCATTGCCAGAAACATTTTTATGGATTGCAGTCCAGTTCAAAGGTAGTGGGCCGACCCACAGGGTGAATCGTGAAACTGATCCTTCGGCAAGCGGCTCAACTGAGTGAATCTTCACAAGTGTTGGCGGTGGAGTTAACCGCTTTAGAGCAGACGTGCTATGGTGAAATTCCTGAACAACATGGAGCGGGGCAGGTACTTCGAATGTGAAATCGAATATGGGCATAGCAGTGTTAGTCGTGTGAGTGGATGCTTCTTAGGGTGTCTTTTGCTTTCTCAACATGTTTTGCCGCAGAAAACTGTGCTGAAAACGCAAGGCGAATGATTCCTGATCGGTCGATCACAAACGTGGTGCGACCGGGCATTATGCCAAGGGTTCGCGGCACCTGGAAGGCTTTTCGAAGCTCGCCATGAGGGTCACTGGCAAGTGGGAAAGGTAGGTTGTACTTCTCGGCAAAACCGTTATGGCTTTTTGGAGTATCGCTACTTATGCCAATGATTACGGCGTCTAAGCTTTTGAAGTTTGAGTATGCGTCACGAAATGAGCAAGCTTCGGCAGTGCATACTGGTGTATTGTCTTTCGGATAAAAAAATAATACTACAGATTTCTTTCCCTGAAAATCTGAAAGCTTGACGACGTTTCCGGCGTGTAATTGAAGGGAGACATCTGGTGCTTGTGTACCAACGGTTCCTTGCATATTTATTTCTTCCTCATTTGCGGTGCTACTACACCCAGTACTACAAGCTAGAACAGAACAGGTAACTGCGAGTAAGATTGTGTGCGATGTCATTGGGTGGCGTCATTTTTTTTCATAAATTGCCCAGCTGTAGCTCCCATAGAGAGATACATGCTCATGAGTCCATCGATTGACATGCCGGCGGGAACAACGTTTTCAACTGGTACAAACATCATAGCGCCACCAAAGGGAACTGGAGCAGTCGGAATGATGACAATCAGGTGATCGCGATCAAGCACACTATATCGCTCGGGAGAAACGAGGAGTGCTAATACCCGGGATGGTGAATCTTTTCCAAAGGAACAAAAAACAGGTGTCATGCCTTTCATGGCATCGTTTTCACTCGGGCCAATCATGTCGATCATCTGCCGGCTCGTACTATAAATACTGCCAACGAGCGGGATTCGTTTAAATGCACTTTCGACGGTTTTTCCAATCCACTTTTTTGCTCCCAGTTCCACCAATAGACCAACCGCAAACACGACAATAATGACGACCGACCAGCCAAGGAAGTATGGTGTCGAAGCGTCCTTTCCGACTTGCATACCAATCGCAGTGAGTTGTCGACCTATAAATGTTTCGGGGCCACAGATATATTCAATATATTCAACGACCCAGACCACAACTGCGACCGTGATGACAATCGGCAGGATTGCTAGGATACCCCCGATAAAAAAACCGGTAAGGCGACGGAGAAGAGCCAGAGTAAAGCGAACCATGAAAGAGTCCTTAGATGCATGTGGGTGTATTGAAAAATTAAGTCGTTTTGACTGAGCCGGGCTTGGCTGAACCTTGTTCGAGTGCTGCTACGACTGCACAGCCACAGGAATCACTCCAGACATTCACACTTGTGCGAAACATGTCTAATACTCGATCGACGGCTAGAATAATACCCTGCATTTCGATGGGAAGCCCCACTGCCTGCAGAATCACAATCATCATAACAAGTCCTGCGTGAGGAATACCTGCAGCACCGATGCTTGCAAGGAGAGCAGTGATTGCAACAATAAGTTGCTGCTCCAAAGGCAGGACTGCCCCATGATAAAGCTGGCCGATAAAAAGCACTGCAACGGCTTCATACAGCGCGGTACCATCCATATTGATGGTTGCACCAAGCGGAAGCACAAATGAGGAAACGCGATTATCAACTCCTGCTCTGTTCTCGACGCAGGCCAAGGTGAGCGGTAGGGTGCCATTTGACGACGCTGAACTAAAGGCTGTGAGAAGAGCTGGCGAGAGTGCCTTTGCGTATGCAATTGGATCACGACGGGCTACAAATTTTAGAATGAGTGGCAGCACAATCAGGGCATGTGTCATTAATGCTGCGATGACAGTCAGTAGATACCAAAAGAGTGATTTAAATACAGCGGGACCTTGTGTTGCGGTTACAAAAAGCATGAGGCATAACACCCCAAGAGGAGCCAAGGCAATTATGGCCATCGTCATAGCCATCATGACTTCAAAGCCAGCTTCTGCTGCTGCACGAACGGCTTTGAGTGTTTTTCCCCCTACGATGACGGCAAAGATCGAGAATGCCAGCGTGAACGAAATGATTGAAAGAAAATGTGAGTCCGCAATTGCAGCAATTGGATTTGTTGGAATCATTCGTTCAACCTGATCGAAGAGCAGGGTGCCAAGAGACTGGCCGCCTGTTTCTATGCCTTGGACAGCCGACGCGGCATCTCCGGTAATTCCCGGCCGAAAAACATTCACTGCGATAAGCCCAATAGTGATAGCCGCCGCACTTGTACAGATGTAATAAAGGATTGTTCGAAGGAACATGCTGCCGAGGCTCGCAGCATCACCGAGTCCTGTGATCCCGCAAATGAGTGAAGTAATAATTAGTGGCACAGCAACCATTTGAAGAAGTCTAAGAAAGAGATTTCCTATGAGTTGAGAGGTTTCACCAACTACTCGGGCCGTACTACGACCAAATTGATGAAACCAGGAAGCGGCCTCAGGCTGAGTGTGCCGAAGCTCGTCTACGGTCGAAGCTGCCCCAGGAGTCTTTCGTGTGCCATCAACAATGGCGGAGTGTTTTTCACCAGAGGTTGTCGTCCAGTCGATTTTGATGTGGTTTGATGAATCATAAATTTCAAGAGACGTAAGCGTCGTGGGGAGTTTGTCCTCCTGAACAACAGTGTTTCGTGTTCCTCCGTAGATATTCAGGCTGATGCCAATGAGTGCACCAAGTGTCATCCCAATGGCTATTTGCCAATGTAGTGCAAGTTTCATCATAAGAATATTTGTGATTTCCTTTAGGGCGCAATAATGGACCATGATACTGGATTATTCTTAACAGAGAGAAGAACACGCTGATGTCCTGTTGCGTGAAGCGTGAGGATTTCGAGTTCTTCAAATTGGCATGCTACAACTACAAATTGGGAGAAGCCTTTTGAGTCACCTGTTTTTGGTATGAGAGGAGCGGGTGGAAACTGGTCCACGTGGGCTCCGGGTGGATTTGGTGTCCCGTAGCATGCACGGCTTGAGTTGCGGGAGTCTTGCCACGCCTGCTTGGCACGTTCATTTTGATTGTGGGTTGTAGCAAGGGCATTGAGGCGTATTTGAACACGTGCCAAAGAATCATACCAATGCAGGCAAAGATTCTTGCAATGCTGCAGGTCTTTGATCTTTGGAGAGCGAAGATCTGTATGAAACGTAAACTCCGGAAGTGTTTCATTAAATTGGCGAAGTACAACCGAACGTGTCTGGGGAAATCCATTACCTGTAACGCTACTGACATTCGCTATATGAAACGGGTGCTTCGCAGAATGAATTGCATTGTTGAATTGGGTGATGCAGAAGTCCCAGAAGGACAAGGCATTGTATTGGGTGAGGTCCCAGGGTGAATTGTTCACAATAGAACTTTTCTCGTGGCGTATGTAAGACGCGTAGGTAAACTTAGCGCCTGTTGGGTGTGGTTCGTCCTGAAGAGATGTAGCATACCTTGATAAGGTTAAAATAAATGACTGTTTTAAGGAGGTCGCGATGGTTCGAAGCTATGGCAATATTTTTGTTTTTCTGGGATTCGTTTGTGGAATTGCTCAGATTCATGCAGATGAGATGTCAGTCAAGGTTGTTGAGGCACCGGCCGAGACACCAGGGATGAGGGCCCTTTTTAATGGAAAAGATCTCGCAGGATGGACAGGTGATGCACGTCTTTGGAGTGTTCGGGATGGAGTCATTCATGGAGAAACCACCGAAGATGAATCCACCAGAGGAAATACATTTCTTATTTTTAAGGGCGATAGCGACACATCAGAAGAATTTGATGACTTTGAGTTGCGACTCTCTTTCCGGTGTAATGCAACAAATAATTCCGGTATTCAGTATCGATCAGAATGGTTGTCAGATCGGAAGAATAACTGGGTGCTCGCTGGGTACCAGCATGAAGTTCGGAATGAAATTGGTTTCCCAAATGTATCATCATTTATTTATGACGAAAAAGGGAAGGGGAAGCGGTTGTGCAATATCGGCGAGGTCTGTGAGCGTAATAAACAAGGCGAAAAGACAGTGACGGCACTGCTCATTGATGAACGACAATTTCAAAAAGTATTTCATCTCGATGGCTGGAATGACGTCGTGATCATCGCTGAGGGTAACCGTGTGCGTCATTTTCTTAACGGGCGTCAGGTTATCGACTTTGTGAATTTGGACGCAGGCACGGTTCGGGAAAAAGGCGTTATTGGCTTACAGCTTCACCAAGGCAAGCCCATGTGGACAGAATTCAAAAACATCCGAATAAAAAACTGAGTGTACTGGTGGAAGTTGTTTTGAGAACGATGCATAAAAAAAGCCCGTCGATATCACGAAGAATATTGACGGGCTTTTCTCAATAAGGTTAGACGAGGTCGTATGCCTGTTCCTGATGTTCTGTCAGATCAAGTCCCATCTGTTCTGTTTCAAGAGATACCCTCATGCCGATAAGTTTGTTGACAAGGATGAAGGCAAGTATTGAGACCACGCCGCTCCAGACAATTGTGACAAGGACACTTTTCGTTTGGGCCCAGACCTGGTCCAACATGGCAAGTTCCATTCCGGAACCACCGAGGGCTTCAGCTGCAAACACACCGGTTAAAATTGCGCCAATAATACCGCCGACGCCATGTACACCAAAAACATCGAGGCTATCGTCGTAACCGAATTTGTGTTTCACGGTAGTAGCAAAGTAATAGCAGACCAATGACGAAATTGCACCCAGCGCGATGGCTCCAAGTGGACCTGCGGTGCCACTGGCTGGCGTGATAGCTACTAGGCCGGCAACTGCACCAGTTGCGATGCCCAGTGCCGATGCTTTGCCGTGAGCCCATACTTCGATGAGCATCCAGACGGTTGCAGCTGTTGCCGCAGCGATATGCGTGACTAAGAGTGCCATCGCGGCAGTGCCGCCGAAGATTCCGCCTGGCGGGAAATCCTCGACTACTTCTCGACGGCAACCCAGATCGGCCTCACCGCCACACCGAAGGAAACGGAATACGTCTCCAACATCCATTACTTCGGC
>JABHNP010000003.1 GCA_018694455.1 Planctomycetaceae bacterium
AACACGGACAGAACTGGATGATCTAAAGACGATGGAGCCAAATAATTTGAACGATCTGCAGAACGCCACACTCGCTCGATTTTTCCACCCAACACAGACTCACTTCCTGATGAACTGAAATCTGCTGGATTGCCAGCTGATGGACCCAGCCAAACAACAAGCCCCCCTCCTTTACTGACCCAATCATGCAGCATTTCCCAGGTGCGGGCAGGTAGCGGCGGCGGATCAATCAGAACAATACTCCGAAAATCAGGCCATGAAGCATTCTCAAAATGGGTCAAGGAATCAAGCGTAACCGTAAATCCACTACGTCCAGCACTCACGAGTGGAAACGGTGCTACGGCCTCAACAAAAAGCAGGCCTGTTGTTGCAACCGGTTCCTGAGAAGCTACCAATATTCGAGTTGGTGGACCAACATCTACAGTAAATTCAATCGAATCATCAGCAGGCAAACCATCTCCACCCTCAACGAGAACTCGGCCTTGATGAACTCCGGGGTCTAAACCATTCATTTCAAATCGAACTTCCTGTTCTGCCCCGTCTTTCCAGGCCACAGGCTTTTCTCCACGACGAATGAAATTCCCTTCTTTATCTTGAAATTCAACCGCAACAGACCTAGCGGAATCAGGGCCTACCCGGCGTGTTATCACAGAAACAGTGAGTGGACTTCCAACAGTAAGACGTTCAGCAGAAAGCTCAAGATTTTCCAATATAAAATCTTGTGGGTATGTCGCTGAAACGTCAATAAAAATGAGGCTTATATTCGGATGAAGCGTATCCCAATCAGCTTTTACCGGCTGTTCCCACCCGCCATGGGACAGATCTGTAAATACATAGAGTTCTTTTCGCTCCATTTCCGAACTCTCTAACAAACGTGCAGCGTCGCCCATTGCCGTAACCAAACTCACCGAAGAAGCTCCTACTGAGAGCCGTTCAACTCTATTGGTAGCCACGCTTACAGATGCCGAAAAGTGCACACCGCCATCATTTGTATCAACGATCGCGACCTTACTCTCAGGCGGAAGCTCCTCTAATAAGCTCATGGCAATATCTCGAACCTCATCGATTCGTGTGCGATTTTCTTGACGCAACAACATGCGAGGTGACGTATCCACCACGCACACCACAGCAACTGGTCCCTCTTGGTCAACAATCCATCCAGTACCCCGCAAAACAGGTCGAGAAACTGCAAAAACTAATAAGCAAAGCGACGCTACCCGTAACAGCAAGAGCAACAGGTGCCGCAACTTAAGCCGACGTTTTCTCAAATGAGATTTGACTTGTAGAAAGCGGAGTGCCGGAAATTGATGAGACACAGGCTTCCGTTGCATAAGAAGATGCAGCAGGATGGGAATCGTAGCAATAGCCACCCCGCTGAGCAACAAAACATTCAGAAAAGAGAGGCCCATAAAGTTAATACTACTCGTGAAAAACTTACTTGTTTACCTAGGCTCGTTGCTGACGATTAATCAAGTACTCCATAAGAGCAGCATCAAACGGCATGCTCGTATCGAGTGGCACATAATCGATCCCGGCTTGCTGACACATTTGCCGGTAGTGATCCCGAAATTCTTCGACACCATGCACATAATCACGACGAGCTGCATCAGCATCAACAACCATACGCTGACTACTTTCTGGATCGGTCAGCTCCACCATACCCTGAAAAGGAAATCGGACCTCTGCTTCGTCGAGTACATGAAATAATATGATGTCATGATTACGATGACGAAGTCGAAGCAGCGCATTACGAATGGCAGATGGTTCCGCCAACAAGTCACTAAAAACCATCAACAGGGAGCGATGCCGAAGCATTCCTCCAATCTGCATTAAGCTAGCAGGGATATCAGACATGCCAGCAGCCTCAGTCTTTACCAAAAGAGACAGTACTTCTGAAATCTGACTACGCCTTGATCGAGCAGGCAGCGATGCCGAAACCTTTTCCCCAAAAACCATCAAGCCACAGGGGTCCTGCTGATGCACCATGAGCCAGCAGAGAGCTGAGGCCAGCGATATCGAATAGTCTAATTTGGTAAACTGCTGCCGGTAGGTATACCCCATCGATGCACTCGTATCGACGACGAGATACCCGGTAATGTTGGTTTCGGCTTCATATTTTTTTATATAATGCTTGTCAGTCTTAGCATAAATAAGCCAGTCAATATCTTTAGGATCATCACCAGCTGCATACCGTCGGTGCTCACTGAACTCTACAGAAAAACCCTGAAATGGACTTGCGTGAAGGCCCTGCAGAAAGCCTTTCACTATAAACTTCGCCCGTAGATCAAGCCTCGCAATCTGCTGAACTACATCCGGCTTCAGATATTCTTCTACTGCTCGCGACATACGGCTCTCATTTCACCAATGGAGGAACCGACGGTTCGGGCACTTCTCTCAGTAATCGTTCGACAATTGACTCACTCGTAAGACCCTCTGCCTGAGCCTGAAAGTTTGTTGATATTCGATGCCGGAGCACCGGAACAGCAATTCGCCGAACATCATTAATAGAAACGCTGAACCTACCATCCATAGCCGCCATGGCCTTGCCACCCTGTATAAGAAATTGACCAGCACGTGGACCAGCACCCCAATCCACCAACTCTGTAATGTACTTAGGCGACTGCGGGTCTTTGGGTCGCGTTGAACGGACTAGTGCAGCAACATACTTAATGATGTATTCACTCACTGCAACGCCTGCAACGAGCTTTTGAATGTTTGTTATAGCGCGTCCAGAAAGTACTTTTCGCACTTCAGGACGCTCCGGCCGAGTCGTTGCCATTAATATTCGCTCTTCCTCATCAGCACTTGGATACCCAACTTTTATATTAAACATAAACCGATCAAGTTGGGCTTCAGGAAGCGGATATGTTCCCTCCTGCTCAACTGGATTCTGTGTCGCTATCGTAAAGAATGGATCTGGCAATGAGTATGTTTCTTGACCAACTGAAACCTCTCGTTCCTGCATTGCTTGAAGTAATGCCGCCTGAGTTTTTGGTGGCGTACGATTAATTTCATCCGCAAGGAGGACATTGGTAAATATCGGCCCTTCTACAAATCTAAAATTACGGCGGCCTGATTCATCTTCATCCAGTACATTAGTACCCGTGATATCTGAGGGCATTAAGTCTGGCGTGAATTGCACTCGCTTAAAATCGACATCAAGAATTCTCGCCACCGTCGACACCATGAGTGTTTTCGCCAAACCAGGCACTCCCTCAAGCAAACAATGGCCGCGAGTAAAGATCGCAGCAAACAACTGCTCAATAACTTCGTCTTGGCCGACAATAATTTTCTGAAGTTCCTCCTGCATAAGAAGTCGGTGCTGCGAAAATTCCTGCAGCACGTCATCAAGTGACTTTTGTTTTCCAGCAGTCGACACGAAGACGGTTTCCTTCCTTGGGAGAATCGTTGTGCACCTGTTTCCAGTACTAATAAATCTATACTACACAACAGTAAAGTATCGGTCTTTGTGCCAGTGCGAGGCAAACAAAAACGTTGGCGCAGCATGAAGAAGGCACGTAGGCCATGTCTCTATCGACGACAATGTCGTAGAATCTAGGTTCGGCAGACAGGTGACTCTCCACAACTGGAAGGCTCCATGCATTACTTGTTATTGAGTGGTTATAAGAAACTTTCGTGCGTTGCATTGCTTGCCATGCTCCAACTTGTAGCTGGGCCCATTGCATTTCCCGCTGAAAATGACCTACAGCCGGAACAGATCAATAACGCCATAGAAAAAGCAAAGAACTGGCTCATTCGCCAACAAAGTCCTGATGGGACATGGAAGTCGTCGATGCGAAGCGACGAAACTGTCGTAGGCGCAACTGCTCTTGTCGTGCTGGCACTTGCAAACGCTGGTGTCGGTGAAGACGAAAAGGCCATGAAAAAATCGCTTACCTGGCTAAGAGGCCAGACACCCACCGACACGTATTCAGTCTCACTTCAGACACAGGCTCTTGCGATGGTTTCACCAAAGCGAGACCTTGCTATCCTTGAGCGAAATGTGCGTTGGCTTGAAGACCGACAATCGAATGGCCCTGGAACAACTGGGGGCTGGTCTTATGGAACTAACCGTTCGGGTGCTGACAACTCGAACTCGCAGTTTGCGATACTTGGACTACACGAGGCGGAGCGTGCCGGCGTTCATGTAAAACCGGCTGTGTGGAAATTTGCCCAAAAATATTGGGAAGCTGCACAGCGCCTTGATGGCTCGTGGAGTTATACCGCCGGGGGTGGCAACGGCACTGGCAGCATGACCTGCGCAGGAATTGCAAGTATTTGGATAACTGCAGAACATACCGAACGGCCTGATGCATTTGTCAATGGATCAAATATTTCATGTTGTGGTGGTGGCTCTTCGGCAACACCTCTCGAAAATGGCATTCAGTGGCTTGGGAAAAATTTCTCTGTCACAAGAAATCCGCCAGGAGGCCAGCAGTGGCTCCGCTACTACCTCTATGGGCTTGAGCGAGTAGGACGATTTACAGCACGGAGGTTTATTGGCAATCATGACTGGTATCTTGAAGGGGCAAAAATGTTTGTCTCAACTCAAGATCCACTTACAGGGAGTTTTCAAAAAAAAGGGTCTGAGGATGCCATCGTCGCAACAAGTTTTGCCCTTCTCTTCCTTGCCAAGGGTCGGAGACCTGTTGTTGTTGCAAAAAGCCATCATGGTCCCCGGAATGACTGGAATCAACATGGACATGACATTTCGCATCTTGTTGAATTTATTGAAAAACGTTGGCGGGACGATTACCCGGCAGGGCTCTCATGGCACGTTCTTAATACACAGGAAGCCAATACACGGGACCTGAGTCAATCACCGGTCCTCTGGATAGGCGGCACTGCCGAACTCGATATTGGTAAAGAACCCGGTCGTCGATTACGAGAATATATCGACCAAGGAGGATTTATCTTTGCTGAGGCGACCTGTTCGGAGGGCGTCTCCTTTGACAAGTCTTTCCGCCAACTTGTGAGTGAAATATTTCCTGAACCTGAGCACCAGCTAAGCCTTCTTCCGCCTGAACATCCAGCGTGGTATGCAGAAAAATTCGTTCCACCAGAATTCCAACGACCGTTACTTGGAGTGGACTACGGGTGTCGCACGTGTTTAGTTTATGCGCCTTCTCATAACCCGGAGAATAAACCCTCC
>JABHNP010000414.1 GCA_018694455.1 Planctomycetaceae bacterium
ATCTGATCCATTTCGAATACCCGAATCAAGCATGACAGTCATCTTGTCCCCAAACTGTTGTGCCAGTTTTGCCATTGGCCTGATCGTGGACTGACCAGCGTCAAGTTGCCGTCCCCCATGATTTGATGAAATAATTCCATCGACACCAATCGATAGCACTTTTTCAGCATCTTCTTCTGTCACAATACCTTTGACGACAAGTTTGCCTTTCCAGAGATCACGTAATTTTTTAATCCGGTCCTCTGTAAGTCTGCCTTGAAAGGTTTTGTTCATGAACAAGCCAAGGTGCTTCATGTTGAGTCCCTTTGGTATATATGGCTTGAGTGATGCGAATTCTGGTTTACCAGCTATCAGTTGGTGTGCACACCACGATGGTCGCTGCATCATTTGAATAATATTGCTGAGCGTCATCCGTGGAGGGATGGACAGTCCGTTTTTTATTTCCTTTGGTCGATATCCAAATGTTGGTGTATCAGCGAGAAGAACAAGGACTGGGAAGCCGGCTTCTGCCGCACGTGTAACGAGTTTGTCTCGGAGGTCTTCTTCGGCTGGGTGGTAGAGTTGGAACCAGGCACGGCCGTCTGTAATTTTGGCAACGTTCTCAATGCTTGATGTACTTACAGTTGAGAGGCAGAATGGAATGTTTTGTTCATGTGCCGCTGCAGCGAGCAGTTCACACGCCTTTGGCCACATCAGCCCTTGGAGGCCAATGGGGGCCATGCCGAATGGTGCATCATATTTCACACCGAATATTTCGACTGAAAGATCAGCACCCTCATATTCACCAATGTACTTTGGTTGTAACCGAACGTCACGAATTTCAGCTGTGTTGCGGGCGAGGTTGATTTCACTATTACAGCCACCCTCGAGATATTCGAATGCAAACTTTGGCATCCGGCTTTTTGCTTTTTGGCGGAGATCTTCGATTGAAGGGTATCGCGGATCAATCGTTGCTGACATGGTCTCTCCAGCTTTCTCGGGCAGATATGCTCACGTGAGATCAAAAATATGAAGCACGCAGATAAACTATAGTACCATCAGCTGGGCTGCTTTTCAGAATCTGAAATTGACTGGAAGGAACCAGCTCAATGATCGAATGCAACGGAAATTTCAAACATCACAGTTTTTGAGAGTCATTTCTGGTATGCGAGTACTTATTATTTTCTTCTTCCTAAGTTTTCCTTGTGTGGCTGAGCCTCTCATCGATGAATTTACTCAGCAGAAAATCCCTGCATCAGGGAACGGAATTCCTGAAGTCGTGCTTCAAGGGAGTCAGGTGAAGAATCTGCAGTATGCGAAAGTTAACGGAAAGCCACTTTTGCTCGATCTGTATCTGCCAGAAAATGTGGCAGGCTCATCTTTGGTTGTCTGGGTGCACGGTGGTGGTTGGAAGAGCGGCACTAAGGAAAAATGTTTTGTAAAATGGCTTGTGAATTTTGGCTACACAGTTGCAAGCATTGAGTACCGACTTGTTAATACAGCGAAGTGGCCGGCTCAGATTCATGATTGCAAAGCTGCCATTCGTTGGCTTCGTGCCAATGCAAAAACATATGGATACAACCAAGACTGTGTGATTGCCGCAGGTGCCAGTGCTGGTGGGCATCTCGCAGCACTTCTTGGGACCACGGGTGATTGTAAAGAACTTGAGGGCAACGTAGGTGGACACCTTGAGCAGTCATCGCGAGTGCAGGCAATTGTGGATTACTATGGTGCCACTGATTTTGTACTCCGAAGTAAAACACAACCATCGAGGGCTAATGCATCAGGATCAGTTGTTTATAATCTGCTTGGTGGTGGAGCAGACATGCTTGTTGATAAAGCGAAACAGGCTTCGGCAAAGTACCACGTAAGCGATGATGATCCACCGCTGCTTGTCTTTCATGGAGTTGACGATACAACCGTGCTTATCGATCAGACGGACGCTATTGAAGCAGCGTACACAACATATGACCTGCCGGTGACGGTCTATCGAATTGAGAATGCAGGGCATGGTGGTTCCGTTTTTTATGCCAGAGAAAATGCCGAACATCTTTGTGGTTTTTTAAAAACGATTTGCACCGAGCAGTAAGTGTGCATCGTTGAGCTAGTGGTCAGAAAACTAGAGCAAAAAGGAAGGTTATGATTCTCTTTATGCCATGTCGTCGTTGGCTTTTACTCCTCGTGTGCTGGGCGTTGTTCACGAACTCATTTGAGTTTTGTACTGCCTCCGCCCAAGATACAGCCACGGAGTCGGAGTTTCAGGTTTTTCAGTACAGAGACGCTGAACGACGCTACGTATTACACCTTCCAGAAGATCTACCGAAGAACGCACCGCTTGTTTTCTTCCTTCATGGGTACCACGGTGACGCTCGTAATTATGCCAAGATGGGTATGAGTCGGGTTGCTGACACACATGGATTTGCTGTGGTTTATCCGCAAGGCAAACCAGATAGACGTGATGTTCCTCACTGGAATGCTCGGTTACAGATCAGTGATGTTGATGACGTTGGTTTTCTTGCGGCACTTGCAAAAGATCTTCAGCACACTCACGACCTTGATCCGCAAAGAACATTTACCAGCGGTGTCTCAAACGGTGGTTTTATGAGTTATACGCTTGTGGCTGAACGCCCAGAGGTGTTTAAAGCAGTTGCTTCAATCATTGGTACGATGAGTGGTTACACCTGGGAACATCGCGACACAATAAAGCCAACGCCAGTGTTACAAATCTCCGGTCTGGAAGATAAAATTGTGCCTGTTGATGGCAGTATGAGACCCTTTGGTGGGTGGGGTGGAGCACCAGATCAAAAGACAATTATTGAATTTTGGAAGGACCTCGATCAGACAACAACAGAAGAAGTCATTGAAGTATCAGCAGATACAACAGCATATCGATATGGTGATGGTGTAGAAGGGTGTGAGGTGTGGCTGTACGAGGTGAAGGGTTGGGGGCACCGGGTTCCGGGTTCAAGAAAGTTAGGTGTTCACTCAGTGGATCTCGTGTGGGAATTTTTTAGCCAGCTGTAGATGAAAATGTTCGTCATCTGTGCATGGGGTAAATGGCGTACGTATGAAACAGGAACCAAGGTAAGGGCATCACAAGAGTA
>JABHNP010000378.1 GCA_018694455.1 Planctomycetaceae bacterium
CCCAACAACTATGTCGACTCGCTGCAGGCCTTCAACTCCGTAAGCCATTGCTGCAACGGCCTGGGCACCGCCTACCTGGTATACGGTTTTCACACCCAACTCATGACATGTGGCAAGAACGTGATCGTTTTCCGCTCCAAACTTGGTCGGTGGAGCAACAACAACTATTTCCGGCACGCCGGCGACCTGAGCAGGAACGACGGTCATCAACAGTGTTGATGGGTATGCCGCAGCACCACCCGGAACGCACACACCAACACGATCAAGTGGGAGGTATCGCTGCCGCAGACTCCCGCCACCAGGAAGTGAAACACTGACATCCGACGGAAGAATTTCTTTCTGGAAATGCTCGACTCTTTTGCGCACTCTTCTGATAGCTGCAAGAAATTCTGGTGCAACACGGCCGTGCGATTCTTGAAGTTTCTCACAGGGCACCTGAAAGGTATCGGCTGTGACATTCGAACGATCGATTCGTTTGGTATAATCAAGAACCGCGGGAAGTCCTTGCCGTTTCACATCTTCACAGATTTTCTCCACAACCTGCTTTGGTGAAAGAGGTTCCCCAAAAACATTTACTGTTTTCTGTCGCCCAGCTGGTGAGACGAGATCGCCCTGAGAAACCAAGGTCTGTCGGAGTGACTCAAGTTCTTCTCGGCCCGTCGAGGTATGAAGGTTGATACGACGAATACACTCTGAGCCGGTCGATTTGTTCTTTGTTGACACGTATTATTTGCTCCATTGACCCAAAAACATCTTCATCATCATTTGCAGGGCACACCTATTCTCTACCACGAGGATACCCTTTGTTCACGGTACGGCGACCCAGACGCTATTCTCACGCAGAAACACCAACACCCTGAATTTGGACGAAAATTGTCGAATTCGTTATTTTTGTGACTAACGCGGGGCGTTTTCCCGAAAAAATTTTGTACGTCTTCCCAAATGGTCAGGAAGAGAGCGTGATGCAAAAAGCGGTAAAAGTTGGCAAAAAACTCGGCCTTTCCACACAGGCGGCGATGACGTTGGCGGAATTACGCACTCCTGGACGAATTCAAGACTTTGTCAATTCGATCCCCTGGAATACAGAGCCTGACGGCGACACTGCCCGCTCTGTGTCAGAAATACTGAGGCTCCGTCAGGCTCATTGTGCTGAAGGTGCTTTTGTGGCGGCATGTGCTCTTTGGATGGCAGGGCATCCGCCTCTGCTTATGGATATGGGCGCATCCGAGGCTGACGTGGACCATGTTGTTGCACTTTTTCAACAAGGCAACTGTTGGGGCGCCATTTCGAAGAGCAATAGCCCGTTTTTACGATACCGAGATCCAATTTACCGAACACTACGAGAACTCTCAATTTCATTTTTTCCACAATACGTGCTGAAACGAGAAAAAACACTACGAACCTATTCAGTATCAATTGATCTTCGAAAAATTGATCCCGCACTCTGGGTAACACATCAGGGATATTGTTTGGAGATGATTGAGACCCTTACATCGGCAAGACACTTTGATCTTCTACCTCATAATTTCACAGACGATCAACTCCGACCAATCGATCCGATTGAAGCACGGTCAAACAATCTGACCGAGCATGTCGAACCAAAAAAGATTATTCATTTAGATGGTCGACTACCACCGGCATCTCCGCTTGACCAAGCAACTTCCGCAGAGCCGTGATTGCTATTTCACCGAACTGCCGAGGAGGCACTTGCCAGAGCTGAGGATTATGGAGCTCGACTGAAATCGGACCAGTATACTTCATGCTTTCAAGATGCGTGATCAACTGCTGTGGGGGTGAGCTTCCTTCAGCCGGCAAAATTCTGTCAGCATCACGTGCCATTTCTCTCGGAACATCAGCGATATCAGACAGTTGCACAAGAGCAAGTGTTTCTGGCGTAAGAAGGTACAAATCAATAAGCTTGCTTGGTCCTACAGAAAAATGAAACCAGTCGAGACAAATACCAAGAGATGGCATCCCAACGTCATCAATAAGTGCGACTGCCGATTGCAAATTGTTTGGAAAAGTAGCTCGGGCATCGAATTCGAAAGCAAGCCTAACACCCGCATCAGCTGCCCGCTTTGCGGCTTCAACAAGGCTTGCTGAAAGTTGTCCTAAATCTTCAGGAGCAAGCGGCCCATGAACATCTCCAGCGAGAACCAGTGTGGGTATCGAAACAGCTGAGCAAAGAGCAAGGCGACTCTCAAAATGAGACCAATGTTCCCGACGTGCATCTCCTTGACTCGTAAGCAAACCGCCTTGAAACGTAGCTGCTATTGGCTCACAACAGTACTTAGAAAAGAGTTCCGTAAGTACTTCAGGCGGTCTCCCGTCAAGATATTGTTCCGCATGCCCCAACCACAACTCAACTGAACGGCACTGCCCTGCTGCATAATCCTCAAGAATTGATTCAAGTGATGCATGAAGCGAACAGACCGTAGAAATCGCCGGCTTCATACGAGACGTTCCGTTAAAATTGCTGCACATTCATCGATGGGGACACGCTCCTGCGTAAGAGAATCTCTATCTCGAAGGGTTACCGTTTGATCCTTCATCGTTTGCCCATCAATCGTAATACACCACGGCGTGCCAGCCTCATCCTGTCGAGCATACCGACGACCCACTGACCCTTTCGCATCATACATGCACGGCATTCGCTTCTTGATGCGTCTGTATAAATCAGCAGCTACTTCTGGCATGCCGTCTTTTTTCACAAGCGGCAGTATCGCCGCTTTCAGGGGAGCAAGTCTTGGGTGTAACTTAAGCACAGTACGCTCCCGAGGATTTCCTTTTTCATCAGGAACGCTGTCCTCGTGATAGGCATCGCAAAGAAAAGCTAGAACGGCTCGGTCTGCACCGGCTGAAGGCTCAATAACATGTGGTACAAAACGTTCTCGGCTGACATCATCAAAATATGAAAGGTCGCGACCGCTCCCCCGATACTTTGGCTTCCCATCCGCGTCGGTTTCCAGCACAAGTTCACCGTTTTCACGAACTAGTTTCCCTTCCATGTGACTGCGTAAATCAAAGTCACCCCGATGAGCAATACCCTCAAGTTCTCCATATTCGCCATCAGCAAGAAATGGAAATGCGTACTCGATATCAGCTGTGCCGCGAGAATAGTGCGCTAGCTCTGCCTCGTGATGTTCGCGAAGTTGAAGCCGACCTTCTGTAAGCCCAAGATTCAGATACCATTGCCAGCGTCGGTCCCGCCAAAATTGATACCATGCCCGAGAATCATCAGGACGGCAAAAGAACTCTATCTCCATTTGCTCAAATTCCCGAGAACGAAACGTGAAATTCCTTGGTGTGATTTCATTACGGAAACTTTTTCCAATCTGACCAATCCCAAAAGGCACGCGGACACGAGATGTATCAAGAACGTTCTTGAAATTCAAGAATATTCCTTGCGCAGTTTCTGGTCGCAGAAAAGCCCGATCATCTTTTCCACCAGCAAGAGCTCCAATACGAGTCTCAAACATGAGATTGAATTCTCGTGGATCCGTGAGAGTCCCCTTTTCACTCGCATCTGGAGCAACTGCCTCACAAAGAGGTATCGAATCACCCGGCGAGGTGCCTGCCAAGGCCGTTAGACTTCCTGACCACTCAATCTCTCCGACCTGCTTCGCCCGCAATTTAAAAAACTTCTGAGCCTTACCCACAAGATCGGGCTCTGCATCATCGCCAGATACATCGGTCGTAATGAAGGCTTTTGAATTCCGATAGGTAGCCCACTTTCCTTGAAGATGGTCGTAACGAAACCGACGTTTCGATTCACGGCAGTCAACCATCCAGTCATGAAAAAGATCGAAGTGACCCGAGCATTTCCAGACTTGAGGGTGCATGATGATTGTGCAGTCGAGCCCTGTCATTTCATATGCCGAGGGCGCACCGTTGATCGCCATTAACTCATCATGACCAGCAACCATATCTTGCCACCAGCACTCCTTGAGATTGCGTTTCAGCGCTACTCCAAGCGGACCATAATCCCAGAAGCCGTTTAATCCACCGTAGATTTCACTAGACTGAAATATAAAACCACGTCGCTTCGCTAATGAAACAATTCGATCCATCCGTGACTGATCAACAGGCTTTGACATAAATGTATTGTGTTTTTCCAGAGAGAAACAAATGGGATTACTTGACAGGCACTAGTGTAATGATCAACCGGAAGTTAGGTCTACCGAGAAACCAGAGAGCCGGACGCCAGTTATGAATCGATGCACTTCAAGTCATCAAACGACATGAGTGTACCCGTACGAGAGCACTGGTACGGCACAAGCCGACAACGATCAACAGCTGCTGCTAAAATTAGATCTGAATCCATCCCCAACCGAATGAGGTTTTTCCCACCGAGTGACTGTCGAAGCCTCGCTGCGAGCCGCCCCCGAGAATCACCCGATCCGTTGATTACTCGAAGAAACTCAAAAGACGCCTTTTGGCTACATGGATCAAATAGAGAGTGGCCCTTAGCTGCAACAATGCCAGCATCGACAATTGCTCCCGCACCAAGAATATCCTCATCTGTTTCTTCACCATCCGTCCCAGCGCATACAAGATGTATCGCATCGATGCCATATTTTGATGCCAAGAGAAAAGCAGATCTTGCCACGGATGTTCGATTTACAAAACTACCCACAAGAATCTCACGAGCCGCCTCACATCGTTCGATTGCAAGGGTTCCATTTGTTGTCGTCATGAGAACACCACGACCTGCAACAACTGAATGAGTATATTCAGCCGGTGAATTCCCAAGGTCAAAGCCTGCAATTCGAAGTCCACCACGCTCCCCACCGAGAAGGCACGAGGAAAAATCACCGTGCTTTAAACGACGTGCTTCATCGACGCCCGAAACTGGCTTCACAAAAGATGCCCCCTCCTCGAGAGCTGTCACAATGGTTGTCGAGGCCCTCAGAACATCGACAACAATCGCAATACCTCCCGCTACAGACTCTCGGGGCATATTATCTGAGAGGTAATGGGTGTACCACCGTATAGGCCGATCCGGGTACTCTTTTTGTGTACTCATACCGTTCTTCAAGGTAAAGTGTTTCTTCAGATCTCTAACAAGCAAACCTACCAGACGCCCCGAGGAGGAGATGTCATTACCAGCCAGACAGTACAGAGTGTTGATAAGAGCGGCGGCAAAGTCCAAGGAATGTTTGCCGAGATTGCTCCACGCTATGACTTTGTCAACCGGATGCTGTCGGGAGGTATTGATATCTGGTGGCGAAGAATAACTGTGCAGCGAGCACCTCCACCAACAACGGGTGCCATCTTAGACGTGTGCACTGGAACAGGCGATCTGGCACTGGCGTATGCACTGAAAGCTGGACAGAACATCCGCGTCGTTGGTAGTGATTTTTGCAAACCGATGCTCGACCGGGGAATCGAAAAATCTACAAAACGGAATATACCGGTCGAATGGCTCGAAGCTGATGCCATGAAACTCCCCTTCTCTGACAACTCTTTTGATCTCGTTACTGTCGCTTTTGGATTACGTAACATTGCTGAAACAGCCAAAGGGCTTAAGGAAATGTGCCGCGTCTGCAAGCCAGGAGGTCGACTTGCGATCCTCGAATTCTCGCTTCCAGAAAACGTGATTATCCGGAAAAGCTATCTGTGGTATTTTAGGAATATCCTGCCAAGAATTGGGAATGCGATTGCCCAGAATCATGCTGATGCCTACAGCTATCTCAATCAGAGCGTAGAAGAGTTTCCATCTGGTGAGTCTCTTGTTCGACTGATCAAGCAGACTGGCTTCAACCATGTTGACCAGTTTCCATTGACTCTTGGTATCGCCACTCTTTCAATTGCAACAAAACCGACCATTCCTTGTGAGCCAAACGTTCCTGGACAGAAAGAGACTTACACAGCATGAATGATTCTCCTTGCGGACCTATTGTACTTGGGGTCACCGGTGCCTCAGGAGCGATTTATGCGAGAAGACTTCTTCACGTACTGCTTGATACAAACTGTGATATACACCTATCAATCAGCCCCTCCGGAAAAGCCGTGTTTGAGCAAGAACTTGGTGTGTCGATCGATCTTGATACGTTCTCTGCAGAGCACTTTCTAGGCACCACACAACCATCATCTGGCCGCCTTATCTACCATCACTTTAAGAACCTTATGGCTCCTATCGCGAGCGGATCCTTCTTAACAAGTGCCATGGTACTCTGCCCGTGCAGTGGAAGCACACTCTCCGCTATTACGCATTCTATGGGTGAGAATTTGATCCACAGAGCGGCTGAGGTGCACCTTAAAGAGCGAAGGAAGCTTATCGTTGTGCCGCGAGAAACACCACTCTCGCTACCGCAACTCAAAAACATGCAGGCGATTCACGAAGCTGGCGCTGTAGTGCTACCCGCTTCACCGGGTTTCTACCACAAAGCTCAATCGATTGATGACCTTGTCAACTTTGTCGTTGCTCGCATTTGCGATCAACTCAATATTTCAAATGAACTTGTTTGCCGCTGGGGAAATTAAGGTTTATGGCGGCAACACTTCGTACATATCTTGAACTCGTTCGATTCTCTCACACCATCTTCGCATTGCCGTTCGCGATTATGGCAGGAATGATTGCTGCCCGTGTTGAACTGGCGGATAATCCCTATGTCTCGACATTGCATTGGGTGAAAATCTCTGCTGGCATCATCGCGTGCATGGCTACCGCTCGCACCGCAGCTATGGGTTTTAACAGGCTAGTTGATCGACATATAGACGCCCGCAATCCTCGAACTGCCAATCGTCATCTGCCGAAAGGACTGCTTTCTGTTGGTGAAG
This sequence comes from Planctomycetaceae bacterium, assembly GCA_018694455.1. Classification (GTDB taxonomy): domain Bacteria; phylum Planctomycetota; class Planctomycetia; order Pirellulales; family UBA1268; genus UBA1268. Next base: position 6,784 of record JABHNP010000378.1, read on the forward strand.
TTCAGAAGCTGGTCTGTTCATCATCTTTCTTATTTGTAATATCAACGTTTCTGTTTCTTCCAAACTGGCTACCACTGGTTCTTTCATTACCAGTACTTGTTTGGCTCTTGGGATACAGCTATGCGAAACGATTCACATCGTTGGCGCATATCTGGCTTGGTATTGCACTCGGCCTTACTCCCCTAGCAGCCTGGATAGCTGTTCGAGGACCCGCTGTACTCTCAGATCCTGCCGACATGCTGCCGGCACTCGTGCTGGCGATAGCGGTAACCACTTGGGTTGCAGGTTTTGACACCATTTATGCCTGCCAGGATGCTTCATTTGACAATACTGAACAATTACAAAGCCTTCCCTCACGATGTGGCATTCAAAACGCGCTCTATCTCGCTGGTTTTTTTCATTTTTTAACCATTCTCTTTTTGCTTGCTCTTCCGCGAACAACCCCGTTTATCGGCAATTGCACCAGCTGGGCGATATACGGCATCGCAGGGCTCCTTGTTGTTGAGCACTTACTCATAAGCTCACGGGATCTTTCTCGGGTAAATCAGGCATTTTTTACGGTAAACGCCGCGATCGGACTTATGTTACTGTCAGGAATAAGCATGGATCTTTGGTTTGGCTAGGATTTCTTGTTGTTTTCACAGTTGGTTTACGGTTTCTATAGGTAACTCCGGCGTACATAGCAGCGTTTTTACAGGAAACACAAATGATATCTGCATCTCGGCAGTCAATCGATTCAGTGCGTGAGAAAATAGAATGTGGGGAGAGACTCTCATCAAAGGAAGCCCAGGGCCTTTGGGACGAGTCTATTGACCTCCATGAACTTGGCGAACTTGCAAACTTGGTTCGCGAACGTAAAAACGGAGACGCCGGGTATTACAATATCAATACCCACCTCAACCCCACGAATATCTGTGTGTACCGTTGTACATTTTGTGCATTCAGAGCCGACTTGCGAGATGATCGCGGCTACTGGATGACCGACGAGCAAATTTTGCAACGGGGCCAAGAGGCTGTTGATGCAGGTAGCACTGAGATGCATATTGTTGGCGGACTTCATCACCAGAAAGGTTACGATTCGTATCTCAACATTATTCGTATTCTCCACGAAGCCTACCCATCTCTTCACTTGAAGGCTTGGACGCCTGTTGAAATAAATTGGTTCTGTCACCTCACAAAACGATCAAAAAGTGACATCCTTAGCGAAATGAAGTCCGCTGGACTTGGAAGTCTTCCAGGGGGCGGTGCAGAAATCTTTCACCCAGAAGTACGGGACAAAATATGTGAACACAAAGCTGACACGGAAGAATGGTTTGAAATCCATCGTGTTGCTCATTCTCTTGGATTACGAAGCAATGCGACAATGTTGTACGGTCACATTGAGAACGCATACCACCGGACTGATCATTTAATTCGCCTCCGGGAATTACAGGATGAAACAGGCGGTTTCCAGACGTTTATCCCTCTTGCCTTCCATCCGGAGAATACGAGGCTTTCACATCTACCGAAGCCTTCTGCGGCAATGAGTTTACGAACAATGGCCATAAGTAGACTCGTGCTCGATAATTTTGATCACATGAAAGCGTACTGGATCATGCTGGGACTAGGGACGGCCCAAGCAGCACTCGCATACGGTGCAGACGATATTGATGGAACAGTACGACATGAACTGATTTACCACGACGCGGGAGCCGAAACACCAGAAATATTAACTGTTGAAAACATTAAAAATTTAATTCGAGAAGCTGGACGTGAACCAATCGAACGCGACACGTTGTATTGCCGTGTCGAGCGGGAAGGACGACATTGGACAACTGGCGAAGCACTTTCTGCAGTGTCCCTTTCAAAATAAAGCCTTTGCTGACTAGCTTACCTTTTCCAAGCCCAGATTGAGTGTTGCTGACCACCGCCCTAGCAAAACCTTTTTTAGTCGACTAAAGCGGTCGTCATCCAACGCTGGGTCACTTTCAAATATAGTTTTTGCATCGCTTCTCGCTTCCGAGGCAATATCTCCGTCTTTCAGCAAATCAG